>JBDKKN010000081.1:0-4771 GCA_039796075.1 Planctomycetota bacterium
GAGCACGCACGATCGGCAGCATGAGCAGCGAACGTTGGAACACGCTCGCCGCTCAACTGCAAGAGTTGGGGACGATCAGCAAGCAGCCAGCGTCGATCGACGCCGTGTTCTGGAACGCCCCGAAGTAACAAACGCAAGCAACATCGGCGCCAAGGCTGCAGGAGTTGGGACTAAGTTGGCTTCAACCCATGCGGTGGCCGCGCCGTGAGCCTCTTCCGATTCGTTCAAGTTGAGCACTGCCCAGAAAGTTTCGCTGGTGGCGTAACTCTGTGCACTCATCGTGAAGGAAACCAGGTAGATGCCGTTGACTGGATCAACACCGCCACTGCCCATGAGCGTGTACTCCGGGTGTAGATCGAGTCCGGCGGACACTAAGAAACTGAATGAACCACCAGTCATGCTCGAGGCATCTTGGCCGCCGTAAGAGGCCAGTATTGAGTTAGTGGATGCGGTGTAGCTGCTACCGTTCCAGACGCTGATTCCCTGCAGGATGTTCATGGTGAGCGTGGTGCCCACCAAGTCTGAGCCGATACCCGGTTCATCGCCAGAGAATGGGAAGCTGGGGTCAAGCCCAAGTTCCCCTTCAAAGACTCGTAGCGACGGGGCAATCACTTCGCCGGTGGTGTCATTCCACCCGCCGGTGATGAGTGAGCCGCCGGATGCGGTCACCCAGATATCTGGGTGCGGTTCCTTGGTTGCGGCGAAGGTTGCGGAGGCGATCGATGCGGTAACGATTGATGAAACAATGAAGGTGCGTGACATAGTGATGAACTCCTAAACGAAATGAAATCAGAAAGGTTGTTGAGTAATGGTGACCATCAGTGTTTGAAGAGTGATGAGTGCTTTACGGGCACGCCCCCCATGCGCCGAGCAGCGTTCCGAGGTCAGCGCCATCGACGACACCATTGCCGTCAAAATCCGCGCTGCCGGGTAGCCCCCATGCGCCAAGCAGAATGCCAAGATCGGCACCATTGACAACGCGGTCATTGTTCAGGTCACCAATGCACACGGGTGGATTCATGGCCTGCTGCGCAGCAAGGTATGCCGTATCAAAGGTGGTCTGTGATGCACCGCCATTGAGAATGATCCAATACTCCCGTGATGGCAGCAGCGTTGTTGCTGTGGAGTACAACTGAAGCGGCGCGAGATACACGCCTACATCGGGCGTGGCGGAACCCGCCGCTGGTTGCAGCGTCATGGAAAGATGCCGGTGCCACCCGCCATCCGATTGCACTGCAAGATCAAAGCCCGACACTGGTCCATTGGAACTGGTGGTATTGGCGGTGAGATATGAAATTCGCAAGCGCTCGCCAGCGAGTGGCCCCGCTGGAGAAGTTTCCACAAAGGTGGTTCCATTCCAGACCAAAATGGGACCAGTGAAGCGGAATCCAATCCGGGTGCTCACCGGGAATGTGCCCGGCAATGCGTCATAGCCTGGATTACTAGTGAACCACGCAGAACCAGTATCTCCGAACGCGCCAGCAAAGACTCGTTGTTCTTCGCCGTAACCACTGGTAGTCACTGCCGTGGTGGTCACTCGACCGTCAACCGTTCGTAGTCCAACATCACTCGTGTGCTGGGCGGTCGCCGAAGCCGCCGTCGCCAGTATGAACGCTAAGCACGCGCTCAGCGATTTACTATGAAGTTGCATGTCATGTCTCCGTGAATGAATGAAGTGATGAAAGGTAGATGCGCTTACTGAGGTGCAGTTCATTGCAAATCAGTGTCGAATTTGTTTTCCTGCATGCTGCGATAGACGTCCTCAAACTGCAGGGTGCCAACGTGCCCATCCACGAACGCATAATTGCTCTGGCTTCCGCTACCAGGAGTCCGCCTGTCGATCGCATTGATCTGCACCTGCGAAGCTGCGGTCTGGGCGGGGTCTGGGCTGGAAGCCCAGTCCTCGATATGCGGATGGTCGGCCGAAGCAAAACTGCCTTGTTCTGCCATCAGCAGGAAGCAGACGATTCGGTCGGGATTCTGTACCTGCTGCAGCCGGTCGGCACCTGCTCCTGGTCCATCAAGGGCAACCAGTGGGGAGTAGGTGCGCGAGAGGTAGTTGTTCATTCCATAGCTTGTTCGTCGGTACAACGCGGGAGTGCTATTGCCCACAGGTTCGCCATCGCCACCAGCCTCAAGTGGCCAGTGTGGACTTTGATCAAGGGGACTCTTCAGTGCAATTGGGCTATTCCCGAAGTACGGGCGGAGCCGTTCGACAAACGAGTTCTGCGCATTGGCAAAGGAGCCGTGCGGAAGTCCAACATCGACAAACCGTTCGTCGTTCAGGTTGATGTATGCGAGGTGTGCCACGGTGAGTCCGCGGAGGTTCGAGAGATCTGCTGTTGCAAGCGCCGTGCGTCGCGCGCTTGAGATCGCCGGAATCATGACACTGGTGAGGACGCCAATGATGCCGATGACAACCAGCAACTCAATGATGGTGAATGCGGAGCGGTTCGCTCTGCAGCCGATGCGAGAATGCATATGGATAACAACCTTCAGCGCTCTGCTGGTGCAGAAACGCAATGTGTGCGTAGAAGTGTCCGTGCGCACGAGCGCCGGACGGCGTTGCCCTTGAGGCAACGCGGCACATCAGGTCAGCAGGTTGGGGGTGGTCGAGCCGCGAGTGCCGGGATCGGCAGCGGTGCAGCACTGACCGCAGGTGCCGGCCAACTGGCAACGGCGACGAGCGCGTGGAAGGCTGGAACCGGCGCATCAGCACCTGTAGTAGTCGCGAGCGTCAGAAGCAGTTCGCAGGTGGCGCAGGTGGATTCGTCGTGCTGTTCAGGGGCAGCAGCATGGTCGTCATGATCACCGTCGTTGGCGTGATGAGCATGATCACCGTGATCCGTGTGACTCGCGCAGGCAGCGCGGTTATGCCCGGCGCTTGACTCGACCGTCAAATGCAGCGCTCGAAGACCAACTCCACCCGCCGCGACGAGGGTCACGGTGACGAGCGCAAGCAGGAATCGGAGGTTTCGTTGCACGGACGGATGAGTATATCCAACAACGCACGCACTTCGCTCCTTGTTCGCTCGGTTTGTCGCATCGGCAACCATTTACACTCGCCACATGCCTCGTCCTGACCGCCCCGGTTCTTCTCATCGTCCTGCACGCTTTGGCCGCACTGAAGGGGCGGCCCGTGTCACTCGACCGCCGCTGCAGGTGATGCCAACCACGCTGTGGGAGTATCCAAGCCAGCACTATGACTGGACGGACGCTGATGGCAGGCGCCACACCATGCAGGGTGACAAGGATTACGCGGGCGCAACGCCTTCGTGGGTGATCTGGCAATTATTGATGCGCTACTCGCGCGAGAACGACCGCGTGATTGACCCGATGTGCGGCAGTGGCACCACGATTGATGTGTGCAAGAGCATCGGTCGCCCAGTGAAGGGCTATGACCTAGTGCCGCGCCGCGAGGACATTCTGCAAGCCGATGCGCGTAAATTGCCGCTGGAAGACGGCAGCGTGGACTTCGTGTTCTTGGATCCGCCGTATTCAACGCACATTGAATATTCCGACGACGCGCGTTGCATCGGCAAGCTTGACGCTGCCGGCGATGACGGCGGCAAGGCGTACTACGCGGCGATGACCAAGGTGATTTCTGAGTGTCACCGGGTGATGAAGAATCGCCGCTACTTGGGTCTCTATGTGAGCGATAGTTGGAAGAAGAAAAAAGGTGCACCAACCGGCAGCGGCGCAGGAACATTCATGCCGATTGGTTTTGAATTGTTTGCCATGATGCGCAAGCTTTTTGTGCCGGTGGACATCATCTGCGTTGTGCGGCAGAACCAGAAACTAGAGAAGGGCAACTGGCGCAAGACCGCCGTTGAAGAGAACTTTTACCTGCGCGGATTCAACTACCTGTTCATCATGAAGAAGGTGGACGATGTGGTGCAGGGCGCTGGCACGCATGGACAGGCGCCGGGACGTGATCGCAAGTAAGGGCGGCCTGGCACAAGGGAATGATCAGTGGCCACAAACGGTCACGGCGCCCACGTTGCTGGGCGTGGCACTGCGCCCGCGCCATCATCGTTGCGCATGCGCGCGTCCGGGGCTTGGCCTTGCGCAGAAGCTGCCATACGGAGCAGCCGCCACGCGTTTTCATCGCGCAGGGTGCGGAGTGCAGCAAGTTCTGGATCGGTGGCAGCGGCGGTCACTAACTCGGCGCCGTCGGACGGCGCGGGTGTTTCACGCCGGGCATCTTGCCATTCCGTGAGTCGTCGGATCATGTCTTGATCAACAATCTTCCAACGATCGATTCCGCCGTCAAGGACTGCGGTTGCTGCATCACTGGCCGTGGGCGGACTGCCCGCATCAGCAAGGTCCGCCGCATCGCGCCGTGCGCGTCCCTCTGCAAAGAACTGCGGGAACGTGGCGTTCAACCACGCGGCGGTCAGTCGTTCGCCAAGTAATTGATCCATCGTTGCAATTGAAGCGATGGCGTCGCGCTGCGATTGGCGTCGTGCTTTGCCCGCCTGATGAACGCGCGTGACAATGCCGCGCACTTCGGGTGCGTTGCGGAATGATTCGGGACTGCCGTCTTTGCCATCGCGCTTGGCACGCACTCCAAACAGGAGAAAGTCGCGGAGCGCTTCGAGTCCGACCCGGCGCGCTTCATCGGCACTAGTTTTCAGGCGCTCAGCATGCGCAGTCAGCAACACTAATGCGGCGTTGCGTTCGACCTCGTTTTCAATTAGCAATGCCGCGGAAATTGGATCAGCATCCGACTCCCACAGTGGCCCAAGGAGCCATGCTTGCCGAAAGCGCT
>JBDKKN010000082.1:0-15313 GCA_039796075.1 Planctomycetota bacterium
CCTCCCGTAGGAGTCCGAGCAGTGTCTCAGTCTCGATGCGGCGGGCCGTGCTCTCACACCCGCTACCCGTCTTCGCCTTGGTGAGCCATTACCTCACCAACTAGCTGATAGGAGATTCCCCACTCTCAAGGCGGTAAACCTTTGATCTCTCGACCACATCGGGTATTGATCCGGATTTCTCCGGGGTATCCCCGACCTCGAGGTATGTAGGAATCTATTCCTCGCCCTTTCGCCACTATGTATTGCTACATCGTTCGACTTGCATGTTTTAGCCATGCCGCCAGCGTTCAATCTGAGCCAGGATCAAACTCTTCAATTAAGTTCTCTACTCTGCGGGTAAACCCGCTTTGCTTCGAATGAAGGTTGCCTGGCGATCCGTCCATAGGACGGACCGGTCTTTTATCGTCAGTCCACACTTACGTGTTCTGACGTGCCGAGATGGCAATCTCGGCAATTTTTGGACATCCATTCGCCTCACTTTCAAGCGTTTTACAGCTTGAAAGATAGGAGATGGCTGTGGATATAACCATGTCTTCGTTTGGCTTCACGAGAGATGTCCAGGCAGTCGACTGTGATCGACTGCTTTGCCTGCATTTGCAGGCTGACGTCGTGAACCCATCGTGATGAGTCCCGACGCCGGCGCATCCTCGCGGCGTTCCAACTGTTCACTTGTCAAAGAAAGGCCGCATCGGACGAATCCGAAGCGGGTCGCGAATTGTAACGAAATCAAAGTTGCCGTCAAGGGGGTTGGGTGCCCCAGGCAAGGAATTTCCCAAGGAAAATGCACCAACGCATGGGCGCCGTTGGCGTTCCGAGTCTCAATCGCCCTTGCGGCGGCCTGAATGGTCGGATTATAAGAGGGGCTCAATAAGTATGCAAGCAGAAATGTGCATATCGGGCACCAATTTCAATCCTTCACACTGACCACCGCCGCGCTCACCCGGACCGCCCCGGAGCCGCGAAGAACTGCCGCCGCCTCCGCGAGCGTGGATCCAGTAGTGCGAACATCGTCCACCAACACCGCATGACGCCCTGCAATGCGGCGTGCGCACCGGCGCGCACTGAATCGTTGCGCGCGTGTCATTCGATCCGCACGTGCAGCAGCATCTACCTGCGTTGCACCAAGTCGCTGCCGCAACGCAATGCAACATCGAACATTGCACGCGCGTGCAACGGACGCAGCAATGGCACCTGCATGATCAATGCCACGCGCGTGCGTGCGGAGCCATGGCGATGGAACGGGCACAATCACTACATCACGATCACCCCTAGAAATCAGGCCGCAATCAAGTAACTGCTGGCCGAGCGCAGCGCCAAGTGTCTCAGCCATTGACTCCCATCCGGCGTGCTTCACATCAACAACCCACGAACGCAACGGCCCTGCATGCGCACCCAAACGCACGATCCAATCCGGCGCCGCATCACCAGCGCGACGCGTTCGACATCGACACGCTCGCTCTTGCATCGTCACGCCACAACGCTCGCACCACGTCCACGGCGGATCCGGGCGAAATCGCGCGCGACGGAGCGCATCGGCTGGCGCGGGAAGGCCGCGTCCGAGCAATTCATCCGCCATGGCTTGTAGTTGTCGCAAAAGAACAGTCACCGCGTCAGTATGGACGCGGTGACTGAAGTACTCGGGATTTACTGCGGAAATTCTTCGCTACCGAACGATGGCGCGCCGTCACATCCATCGCGCGCGCCCAACATGCGCAGCCATCAATCTCAGCTTGCTGCCATCCGGCGCAGCACGGTGTGCAGGATTCCGCCGTTGCGGTAGTAGTCAACTTCAACCGGCGTATCGATGCGGCACAGCGTGTCAAACTGCACCTTGGTGCCATCGGTCTTCACCGCGGTCACCTCAATCTTCTGCCGCGGCTCAACGCGATCATTCACCGCGATGCTGAATGTTTCGGTGCCATCCAGGCCCAACGTCGCGGCGGTTTGACCATCAAGGAACTGCAGCGGAAGCACGCCCATGCCAACCAAGTTGGAGCGATGAATGCGCTCGTAACTCTCAGCGATCGCGGCCTTCACACCTAAGAGCATGGTGCCCTTTGCAGCCCAATCGCGGCTTGAACCCATGCCGTAATCCTTACCCGCAAGCACCACCAGCGGAATGCCCTTGGCCTTGTATGCCATGGCTGCGTCGTAGATGAACTTCTCCTTGCCGCCGTCGGTGAAGTCGCGGGTCCAACCGCCGGTCTTGTCGGACGTGATCTTGTTGCGGATGCGCGTATTGGCGAACGTTCCGCGCGTCATCACGCGGTCATTGCCACGACGGCTACCGTAACTATTGAACATCGCCACGCTCACGCCGTGCTCCGCAAGGAACTTGCCAGCCGGCGAATCCGACTTGATATTGCCAGCGGGAGAGATGTGATCGGTGGTCACGCTGTCACCCAAGAACGCCAGGCAGCGCGCTCCAGAGATCGGCGTGATGGTGCCCACTTGCATCGACATTCCCTCAAAATACGGGGGATTTTGGATGTACGTGCTCTTGGAATCCCACGGATACATCTCGCTTGAGGCAGCGGCAATGGCGCGCCACTCTTCGCTTCCTTCAAAGACGTGTGCGTACTCGTGCGTGAACTGTTCGCGCGTAACGAACGCAGCGACCGCGTCGTCCACTTCCTTCTGCGAGGGCCAAATGTCCTTGAGATATACGGGCTTTCCGTCATTTCCGGTGCCGAGCGGCTCGGTGGCAAGATCAATGTTCACCGTGCCAGCGATCGCATACGCAACCACCAGCGGCGGGCTTGCCAGGTAATTCGCCTTCACATCCTGGTGAACGCGCGCTTCGAAGTTGCGATTGCCGGAGAGGACGCTGGCCACCATCAGGTCGCCATCCTTGATGGCCTTGCCGATATGGTCCGGCAGCGGTCCGCTGTTACCGATGCACGTGGTGCATCCGTAGCCGACGAGATAGAAGCCGAGGTCCTCGAGCGGCTTGAGAAGACCACCCTTTACTAGGTAATCCGTCACCACTTTGCTGCCAGGTGCAAGGCTCGTCTTCACCCACGGCTTGCGAGTCAGGCCCTTCGCTGCAGCCTTCTTGGCAACCAGTCCAGCGCCGATCATGACGTTCGGATTACTGGTGTTGGTGCAGCTAGTGATGGCAGCAATGACGATGTCGCCGTGGGTGAGTTGATACTCATTACCTGCTTCATCGCGCACGGCGACTTTGCTTGGCTCAGTGGCAACAGCGGTACCACCTTCAGACTGCATGCTGGATCCGGGCTTGCCGCCAGACCCTGATTTCTCCAGGAATTTAGGCAATTCACGCTGCCACGCCGACTTCATTTCGTTGAGCGGAACGCGGTCCTGCGGGCGCGCTGGGCCAGCGAGACTGGGGACGATCGACGCAAGATCAATATCAACCACCGCGGTGTACGTGATCTTGGTGGAGTCTTCGCGCCACAACATATTGGCCTTGCAGTACTGCTCAACCGTCTTGATGAGATCTTCGCTGCGACCAGAGAGGCGCATGTAATCAAGCGTGTGATTGTCGACCGGGAAGAATCCGATGGTGGCGCCGTATTCCGGTGCCATGTTGGCGATCGTTGCGCGATTAGCCAACGACATTTCGGCAAGACCAGGACCGAAGAACTCCACGAACTTGTTCACCACGCCAAACTTGCGCAGGATCTGCGTGATGGTGAGAACCAGGTCCGTCGCCGTGGTGCCTTCCGGCAACTTGCCAGTGACGCGCACGCCAACAACCTCCGGAATCAGCATGTAAATCGGCTGGCCAAGCATGACCGCCTCGGCCTCAATACCACCAACACCCCAACCAACCACGCCCAATCCATTGATCATGGTGGTGTGACTGTCGGTACCAACGAGGCTGTCTGGATAGAGAACCCCGTCCTGTTCCCAGACCACTTTTGCCAAGTATTCAAGGTTTACTTGATGCACGATGCCGGTAGCCGGCGGCACCACGCGGAAGTTTGAGAGCGCCTTCTGGCCCCACTTGAGGAACTCGTAGCGCTCCTTGTTTCGGTCAAACTCCAGTTCACCGTTGATGGTCAACGCCATGCCACTTGCGAACGCATCGACCTGCACACTGTGGTCAATGACCAGGTCGCACGGAACCAGCGGGTTCACTTTCTTTGGATCGCCGCCGAGGCGCTTCATCGCATCGCGCATGGCAGCGAGGTCCACCACGCATGGAACGCCGGTGAAGTCCTGCAGCACCACGCGGCCGGGCATAAACGGGATTTCTTCTTCGGCGACCTTGGCCGGGTCATAGTTGCAGATCTTCTGCACGTGCTCTTTGGTGACGATGCGGCCGTCGCAATTGCGAAGGCACGCTTCGAGCAACACGCGGATGGAATACGGCAAGCGTTCAATCGGCCCGAGCGACTTGAGTGCATCGAGGCGGTAGTAGGTGCGGTCGCCGGTAGCGGTCTTCAGCGTAGTGCGCGCATTGAAGGGATCGTGGGTGGTCATAGACCCACCATTCTAGGAAATAGGTGCCGTTCACCACTGTCCCTAATTTCCACGATAAATGGGGACAGTGGTGAACGGCACCTATTTAGATATCCTTGCCACATGGATCGGAATCAACATGCGACCCGCCATGATGCCTCGGGAGCGGGCGTGATTGGTAGTTCGATCATCCTCCGGTTCGAAGGGCGCTGGCTGAAGCCGGTCTCGTTCACCGCAGACGGCACAGCGCGTTTGATCGGTCGTGATGCCGGGTGCGACGTCGTACTGCCCGACCTGTCGGTATCCCGTCGGCATGCTGAGCTACGCGACCGAGACGGTGGCTGGGAGATGCGCAACTGTGGGCAATTGGGCACGCTGTTGGAAGGTCGCGCAGTGCCGACCGATACATGGGTGCCGCTGCTGCATATGGCCACCGTGACGATCGGCCCGTATCGGCTGCGCGTGGAGCTCGCGGACGAGCAGACGGCGAACGCTATGCCGTTCGACTCGACCATCCCGATCGTCGACGGCGCCGACTTGCGTGTGATCCCGGTGCCCGCGCAGGCCTTGGAATCACTTGCCGAACTGCGCCTCTCGGGACTGCTTGATGTGACGGCGCGCCTCGCGGGCGCTGATGACGAGGCCGGACTCGAGCATGCGTTGGTGGACGCACTGGTAATGATCGGCGACTTCAGCCGCGCCGTGGTGGCCGAACGCCGCAGTAATGGAACCGTGACATCATGGGGTATCCGCGCGGTGGCCGCTGCAAGCAACGACGACGCTGCGAAGCCCGTGAGCCGCACGCTGCTGGGCGGCGCGCTGGACGCCGGTGCGATGGTGCGTCTTGATGACAACGCGCGTTTCATTGGTGCAGCGAGCGTCATGGCTGCAGGAACAACTGCGGCACTCGCAGTTCCGCTGGGCACCCAAGGTCGCGTGTTAGCGGTCGACACCTCTGAGCGCGGTGCACGGCGCGCCTCGGCGGCACCGTTCATCAACGTGGTAGCGCGCTTGGCATCATTGGGATTGGAGTCACTGGCGCGCCGCGAACTTTCCGCTGAGTTAGATGAGGCCCGCCGCGCGCAGGCGCGACTGCTGCCGAGTAAGCAAGGCACACGAGGATGCGTGCGTTGGACAATGTCAAGTCGACCCGGACTGCAAGTCAGTGGTGATTTATTCGCGGTGTTCGAGCGACCGGACAGTGGTTCGGTGGTCCTGTTGGGCGATGTGGCAGGCAAAGGCGCACCGGCGGGCATGGTGATGGCCGCCACTGTTGCCTATGCCGAAGCCGCCATCGCCGAGGGCGCACCGCTCGAGCGGGTGATGCAGTGCATTGGCACGCACATCGCGCGCGGTGGCGCGGCGCTCGAAGCAAAGGCGGGTGCATTCGTCACCGTCTTCGCGTTGGAGATCGCCCCCGATGGAACCTGTTGCGCAGTGGATGCCGGCCACGCGATGGCATTGCTTGTGCGCGGTGGTCGCGTTGAAAAACTAGAGCCCGAAGGCGGAGGCCCGCCACTCGGCGCCGTGATCGACTTCCCGTATACGAGCGGCGCGGTCAATCTTGCCGCCGGCGACCGGATCGTGCTGTTCAGTGACGGTATTTCGGAGCAGCCAAACCCAGCGGGTGTGATGATGGGTTACGAGCCGATCATCGCGGCACTCGAGGGCAGTTCGGACACCGCCGAGGACGTTTCACGCCTGCTTTCGCTGCTTGAGCGGCACGCCCAGGGCAAGCCCTACGTCGATGACGTGACGGTTGCGAGCATCGTGTTTGAACGCCCGTGACGTGCGCCACTCTTAGTATCCTTTCCGTGTGACTCCGGAGGACACCATCATCTTTGGCACCCCGGGCTCGGGCGGCTTCGACGAGGTCCCCGGTGCGCAAGTTGGTCCATACAAGTTGATCTCACCCTTGGGCGAAGGCGGCTTCGGCTCCGTATGGCTTGCTGAGCGACGTCATCCCTTCGTGCAGCGCGTCGCCCTCAAGCTTGTGAAAGCTGGGATGGATTCAAAGGCCGTGGTGGCGCGCTTCGATCAAGAGCGTCAAGCGCTGGCTGTGATGAATCACCCCGGGATCGCCAAGGTCTTTGACGGCGGTCTGACTGCGCAAGGTCGACCCTACTTCGCCATGGAGTATGTGAAGGGCGAGCCGATCACCGAGTTCTGCGACCGAGTCAAACTCAGTATTGATGAACGCCTGAAGCTCTTTGAGCAAGCATGCGAAGCGGTGCAGCACGCGCATCTCAAGGGCATTGTGCACCGTGACCTGAAACCGGGCAACGTGCTTGCCTTCATGGTCGAAGGTGAAGGCGCAAAGCTCAAGGTGATCGACTTTGGTGTAGCGAAGGCGATGAGCCAGCGCATGACCGAGCACACGATCTTCACCGAGACCGGGCAGATGATCGGTACGCCGGAGTACATGAGCCCGGAGCAAGCAGACCCCACCGGTGGGGATATCGATACGCGTAGCGATATTTACTCGCTGGGTGTACTGCTTTATGAATTGCTGGTGGGCGCGACTCCGTTTGACGGAAAGGAACTGCGCAAGAAGGCATACGGCGAGATCCAGCGAACGATCCGCGAGCAGGATCCGCCGAGTCCAAGTGCAAGGCTCTCAACAATCTCCACGAAGGATCAGGCGACCATCACCCGGATCGAGTCAGCGCGCAAGTCACGTGCGGCGGACTTGGTGCGTCGTTTACGTGGCGAGTTAGAGTGGATCCCGCAGAAGGCCATGCGCAAGGAGCCGCAGCATCGGTACCAGACGGCAATGGCGCTTGCGGATGATGTGCGGAACTACTTGCAGGGCAAGCCGATCGCGGCGGCACCCGAGTCGTCGGCGTACCGCATGCGTAAGTATGTGCGGCGGAATCGGGGGCTGGTGATCGGGGTGGGCGCGGTAATGACGGCGCTTGTGGTGGGGCTTGGCACGAACTTGTGGACGTGGCAGAAAGTGGTGGACGCGGACGCGCGTTTGAAGACGTCGGACGTGCTTTTGAAGGCCTCGCTCGAGACCTCGCGCACCCTGCTCGCCCTAGCACAGAGGCCGTCGGACGCGCAGCCCTCCGCAGGCGACGTGCGTAGTGCCGCAGGAGAGGATGCCCGCGTTATAGCCGGTCCAGTCGTTGGCAGCCCCGATCCTAAACGCGATGACAGGGCGGCGGTCATGGCAGTGAATGAAGCCATCAAGGCCAAGCAGACGAACAGGGACACGGACTTTGAGATTGAGTTGGAGACGCTGAGATCGCTTGGACAAGAGCGGCGTTTCGAACTGATGTACGCCGTCGCCGAATCCGATCAGTCGACGGACAAACCCTTGGGGCAGCACAAGGGGATTACCCGCAGCGTCGCGTTTAGCCCGAATGAGAGCACGATCGCAAGTGCAAGCGACGATGCAACAATCATTCTGTGGGACGCCAGGACGGGAAAGTTACGTACAACGCTGGACGGGCACAAGGACTTGGTTACTAGCGTCGCGTTTAATACCGATGGCACGACGCTCGCAAGCGGTAGCTTCGACACGACGGTCTGCCTGTGGGAAACCAAGACAGGCAAGTTGTGCAAAAAACTGCTGGGACAGCCCACGCAGAAGGTCTGCGGGGTTGCGTTCAGCCGGGACGGAAGCAAGATCGCAAGCGCAAACGAAGACGGGACGATCGTTCTGTGGGACGCCAAGGACTTCCGCAGTATCGAGTCGTTGGTAGCCGATACAACAGCCGTCAACGGGGTTGCATTCAGCCCGGACGGAAAGCGGATCGCGAGCGGTGGCGACGACGGTACGGTACGCGTCTGGGACATAGGGGACATAGAGAATCGCAAGGAGCCGTTGGAGCTCTCCGGACACAATGGCCCAATCAATCGGGTTGCCTTCAGCCCAGATGGCCGGATCATCGCAAGTGCAAGCGGGGACAAATGCATCCGCCTATGGGACGCCGAGTCGGGAAAATCTAGAACGCTATCCGGGCACGACGACGCTGTCACGAGCGTCGCCTTCAGCGTCGACGGAAAGTTCATAGTAAGTGCAAGCTTCGATAAGACCATCCGGCTGTGGAATACCGAGACGGGTGCGCCGCTGCGCACTGTGTTTGGCAATACGACTAAGGTGTACGAAGCAGCCTTTAGCCCAGACGGGAAGTGGATCGTGAGTGGCAGCGCGGACGGAAAAGTTTGCCTCTGGTACGGCATGCCCGAACATACCGGTTACGAGAGGCTGCGGGCGCAAGAAGGCGGAGTCCGCAGCGTCGCATTCAGCCGGGATTGGCAGACCATCGTTTCCGGTGGCGTTGACAAGTCCATCCGTGTGTGGGACACGGCGATCGGTCGCGCAATTGGCGCGCCCGTCATAGGTCACGACAGCGAGGTCATGAGCGTCGCCATCAGCCGGGATGGAAAGCAGATCGCAAGCGGCTGCCTGGACCGAACGATTCGCCTCTGGGGAGATACCGACCGTGTGCTGACGGGGCACTCGGACAGCGTGTTCAGCATTGCCTTCAGCCGGGACGGGAAGAAGCTTGTGAGCGGGAGCGCTGATAAGACCGTCCGCGTGTGGAATGTGGCTACAGGGAAAGAATGCTTTGCGCCACTCTCTGGGCATCAGGATCGCGTTCTCAGCGTCGCGTTCAGCCCCCCGGACGGAAGCAAGATCGCAAGCGCAAGCAGCGACGGGAAGATCCTGCTTTGGGACGCTGAGTCGCGTGTTCAGATCTGGGCGATCGTTGGCCATGCAGGGCCTGTACGAGGAGTGGCCTTTAGTCAGGACGGCGGGATCATTGCGAGCGCGAGCGACGACAAAACCATCCGTCTGTGGGATACAGCGTCAGGCAAACCGCGAGGCAACCCACTGACGGGGCACAAGGATGTTGTCGCCAGCGTTGCATTCAGCCCGGACGGCAGGACCATCGCAAGCGGGAGTTTTGACAAGACCATCCGCCTGTGGGATACAGCGACCGGCCTTCCACTCGGAGAGCCCCTAAAAGGGCACACAGGAAGCGTCAACAGTGTTGCGTTCAGCCCTGATGGTCGGGCCCTCGCGAGCGGCGGTGATGACAAGTCGGTGCTCATTTGGCACGCCGTTCCCATGTACAAGCGCATCGGCCAGATTCGTACCTGTGTCAATCTGGTCGATGAAGCGCGCGCCGCGCTGAGCCCGCAGCTTGCGGCTTTCAGCGCAGGCTCGGGCAATCTTGCGGATCTTCAGCGATTCGCGCTCAACGATCCCCGCTTTGCGGGGGAGAACGCCATTGCGGCCCTCATCGTGGTCGGCGAGGTTTGGGACGAGCAGGTGCGCCGCCGACTTGCCGAACCCGTTGCCCCGCCCGCCCCCTAACTACACCCGCGCCACACGCCGTTCATGCCCGCCGTGCCAAGAATCCAATCGGTAACTGCGTCGATCCGTTGATGGCAAGATCCGCGAGCGCTTCACCAAGTACTGGCATGAACTTGAATCCGTGGCCGCTGAATCCGCATGCGATCCATGTGCGTGCGCAGCCCGGCATGCGGTCCACGATGAAGTGTTGGTCGGGGCTGTTGGTGTACAGGCAGATCGCGCTTGCTAGCGCAGGGCCAGCGGCGGCGGGGATGAACTCGCGGGTGATGCTTCGGATCTCTTCGATTTCGTCCAGGGTGGCGGGCACGCGCGGCGCGTCTGGGTCGCAGGGTGTTCCCGCTCCGTGCAGCGCGATCTTTACACCGCCGGGCGCGTCTTGGCCGGGAGCTGTTGGGATTCCGTAGATACCGGGGAGTGTGTGACCAACTGGTTTGATGTCGGTGACAGGAAGTGATTCGCCGACTGGTGCAACGCTGTTGGCGTGTTGTGGCTGCGTTAATTGTTCGCCCTGCGCGATGGATCGATCGATGTACCACACAGGCATCCGCGGCGATGCGCAGAGGTCCGCGTCACACGGCGCAAGCCACACGATGGGTACGCGCAGCGGCGTGAGCGTGACGCCAAGGGTGCTCGCAAGGCTCGGTGTCCATGCACCTGCTGTGATGATGAGCGAGCCAGCTTCATACGTGCCGCGATCGGTGCGAACCTGCACACCATTGGCTGTTTCAGACCATTCAATGACGCGCTCGCCCTCATGAATATCTGCGCCGTGCGCGCGCGCGACGCGGACAGCGGCGGCTACTGCGCGTTCTGGGCGAACGAATCCAGAGCCTGGTTCAAAGAGCGCCGACCAATCATCAGGAATGTTGAACTGCGGGAAACGCGCACGCGCAGCACGTGCGTCGAGCGGTTCGCAGGGAACACCGTGTCCAGCGCCGGAAGCGTGTGAACGCCCAACCACTTCGCTACCGGGCGCGCCGATGTACAGAACGCCGGGGCGATGTACGAGTGGAAATGTCGCATCCGCGCCGAACGCAATGGATTCGCGTTCGAGTGCTTCCCACCCCGCGCGTGTGCGCAAGAGAAGTGGAACGTAGTCAGGCAACTCGAAGTAGCAATCGCGAATGATGCGACTGCCACCGTGATGACTGCCAAGGTTGTGCGGTACGGGATAGCGGTCAATCCCCAGCACGCGTTCGCCGCGCGATGCCAGATGCATACACGCCGCCGAGCCCATGGTGCCGACGCCGATCACAATGGTGGAATAGGTGTTGGGCTGTTGATTCACGGCAAATACATCACACGCTCAAGTTGCACAAATCCTTCATCAGGCTGGCGACCATCAAGCTCCACGAAGTACTTCTTCATTTCGCCTTGCCAACGGGCGTTGACTTCGGTGGCAGCCATTCCATCGAGCGCGGCCTGCAGATTGGGGGTCTCAAAGTAACCAACCAACGTGCAGTCCGCGCGATCAAGGAACAATGAATAGTTGTGCCACCCGGTAGCGGAAAGCGCTGCAAGCATCTCTGGCCATACCGCTTGATGACGAGCCACATACTCATCAAGTAGGTCCGGGCGAAGTTTCAATCGAAAGCAGACTCGTTCCATGTGATTGACTCCGCCTATAAAGTACGCCGGGCATGCAAAGCGCGATACTCACCACATTTGCCTCGCTGGCGGCACTGACGCTGACGAGCGCGCAGATTGCAACGCCAGGGATCGCGCCGCAAGTAGCCGCAACGCCGCTCGCCGCGCCGCGCGTGCACCGCGCAGCGTTCCGAGACCGTGCAGCCATGGTGCTTATTGATGTTGGAAACGGCGTGTGGTGCGCGTTCAATCCGCGCACTGCTTCGTACGACGTCATCTGGCGCGGCGATGTGGAGTGGCGTGGGAAAGTCCATGATTTCAGCCAAGACACGTCGCGTCCGCGCGGTGAAATTCTGCGCGACCGAACGCAGCCCGTGGCGACTGCTCCTGATGCAGTCCTGCAACCAGGCCAAACAATTACCATGCGAACTGCGAGTGGCGCGCGCATGCCACTCTGGCATGCACTGCTCATTGCGTTTGATGAACAGGGACGCACGCCGGTGACGGTGCGCGCTGTTGAGAATGACGGTCGCGAGCGATTGCACTTTCAAAGTTGCACGCACGTCACCAGTGATTTGGAGTGGCAGTGGAACTTCAAGATCATGAATGGGCCCGCGCGCCCGGCATCCATTGAATGGACATATACGGGAACCTCGCCAAAGCCTCTGCGCGCCATGCGACTCGAAGGCGAAGAAGTCACCTGGATAGACGGCGAGGGCTACGCGCTCACAGTGAATTGGAAGGGATACGAACTCACTCCCGATGCAGTGCTGTTGCGCTTTGACCTGGTTTCAAAGGATGGAACGCGCGTCGAGGCATCACAGCGAGTGACCGCCAAGGGTAAAGGCGTGCGCATTGAAACGACCGGTGTTCCAGAGGATTACATCTGGTTTACGACGCTGAGCGAAACGCGCGCGGTTGCTGAAATTGGCGTTGAAGATGGAGACGAGAAGTGACGCGTGAACGACGTGGATTCATCGCCGCACGCACACAGGCACTGACGTCCACCATTTCACTGTTGTTGTTCGCCACGCTCGCATCGACTCCAAACAGCGCGCGCGCACAAAGTACGCCGCCTACAAACACCATCCCGGGCCTCACACTTTGGGCGTGGCGACTTGAAGGCGATCTTCCGCGCTGGCCCCGCGTGGATGATGGCCAGACTCCCAACGCATACCGGGTGGTTGAAATTATTGCGGCGATCCGCGATCCAATTGCCGCCGACGACGGTCCACTGGTCGATCACTTCGCGGGCGAACTGCGCGGATGGATCAAGATTGACACTGCCGGTCGCTATATGTTTCGACTCGTCGGTGATGACGGCGCGCGTCTCCTAATCGACGGACGCGAGCTCTATGACACCGAACGTCTTGCCGGATTCGTTGGCGAAGATGGACTCGACCTCACCGCCGGACTGCATGAGATTCGAATTCCGTTCTACGAAGACACCGGAAAATTCCTGGTGAGTTTGCAGTGGAGCGTGCCAGGCGCGGTTGGCTATACGAACATCCCCACTGACAATCTTCGCACCGAAGCTGGTCAAACATTTGCTACTTCTCCCGGCGTCAAGCGCTGGCGGTTTGAGGGTGATGCACGACGCCCGGGTGATGGCACGGCGCTTGCGGCCGCACATCCGGCGTACCGCTTGGAGAAGGTTCGAACCCCTGATTACAAGCCGCAAGTGGGCGCTTTGTGCTTCTTACCCGATGGGCGCTTGGCGCTTGCCGAGTGGCAGCACGATGGCAAAGTGTGGTTACTTTCAAACCTGAACGCCGCACAACCAACGCTTCTGGCTGAGGGTCTTTCCGAGCCACTCGGTCTTGCATGGGTGAACGGCGCGCTGGTCGTCACGCAGCGCGGCGAGATCACGCGTCTCGTTGATACAAGCGCGGACGGCGTCTACGACCACGCCGATCGCTATGAGTGTCTTGTCAGTGGATGGCCACAGAGTGCCAACTACCACGAGTTCACCTTCAACATGGTGCCCTACAAGGATCGTCTGTGGTTCAGTACTAGCGTTCCATTGCGCGGTGGACTTACCAACTATGTGCCCGGAACGGATGGTGACTTCACCACGCCGAACGGGCCGGGCAGTGTGTGGAGCATCGCGCGTAATGGTGGTGACTTGCAGCGCGAAGCGCGCGGATTCCGCACCCCCAACGGCATGGGTCGCGGTATCGCTGGCGATCTCTTTGTGTGTGACAATCAGGGCAGCTGGACGCCCGCCAGTCGTATGAATCACCTGGAAATACGCAGTTCGCGCGACCAGCCGCTGCCCTTCTACGGTCATCAAGAAACCCGCATCGGTACGGAAACCGCCGAGCCGCCGGTGGTGTGGTTTCCGCACGGAGAGATTGGGAATTCCCCAAGCGAGCCAGTGTTGGTGCACGACGGGCCGCATCGCGGACAGATGTATGTGGGCGATGTCACCTACGGTGGAGTGACGCGCGTCTATGCGGAACGCATCACGGGCTCCGATGGAATCGCGCGATACCAAGGCGCCGTGTTCCCCATGAGCCAAGGCATTGAAGCTGGCGTCAACCGCATGGCGTGGGGTCCTCAAGACGGCGCGCTTTACTTGGGTGGTGTTGGTAGCAACGGAAATTGGAATCACCAGGGACACACCTTTGGACTCGAGCGGCTTGCTCCCGCGTGGGACTCCCATGCAGGCCCGGACGCTGCGCGCGGTGCGGCGTTTGAAATGCTACGTGTGCAGAGTGCGCCAAAGGGATTCCTCATTACTTTCACCAAGCCGGTCGATGCAGCGATGCTTGTGGATCCTGCGCACTACGAAGTGAAGAGTTGGCGATACGAACCAACCGAGCAGTACGGCGGACCGAAAGTTGATGTGCGTTCGCACCAAGTGACGAGCGCGACTGCATCGCCAGATTCGCGGCAATCGCAGCTGGAAATTGCAGATCTTGCGCCTGGCCGCGTCTATTCCATCACTCTCAAGAATATAAAAGCCGCGGACGGCACCGAGCCATGGAGCACAAATGCTTGGTACACGCTCAACGCCGTTTCCAAGAAGGACATCGCGTTCGAACATTTCGTTGGTTCACCCGTTCCCACCGCCGATGCGCAGTGGCTCTATGACGGCGCGACATCACATGCAGGCGCTATGCAGATGGCGAAAGATGGAGCACCATGCGATTGGAAAATCGAACGTGATGGATCACTCTCGGTGCATACGCCAAAGGACGGCATTGGCGAGTTTGACATCGTCTCGCGCGCCGCGTTTGAGGATTGCTTTGTGCACCTTGAGTGGCTGAGTCCAGCGGGTGGCAATGTCAAGGACGGGCAGCGCAACGGCAACAGCGGTGTAAAGCTCATGGAGCGCTACGAAGTGCAAATCATGAACAGCGCTGCTGCACCTGAGCCACCGCGCTTCAATGAAGCGGGGAGCGTTTACCGACAGAAGGCGCCGGACGTGAATGCGAGTACGGGCGCTGATACCTGGCAGAGTTATGACATTTGGTTCACTGCGCCGCGGTGGGAAATCGAAGGCGATGTCACCGACGGGTCTAGCACCCCAAACGGCGCCGCGTCTACGAAACACGCGCCGCGCAAGTTGAAAAACGCACGAATGACCGTCGTGTGGAACGGCGTGCTCGTGCAGGACGATGTGGAAGTGAAGGACAAGACCGGACTCAGCGGCGTCGAGGCACCGGGTCCTGCGCGCATCTTGCTGCAAAGCCATCCGAGCGACGCTGAGGGACCCGTTCGATTTAGAAATGTCTGGGTCACCGCAAGTCCGAGTGCATCAAGTAACGGGCAGGCCCCCATCCGCAGCCCCGCCCTCCCACGGTAAGAGATCCACCGGGAAGCTGTCTTCAAGCCCGCCCCACACGCGAAGCTCGGGAGAGGTGTGCAGCGCATTCGCGTTCCGTACCAGCAGTGCTCCAAGATTCACAGCGAGCGATTGCCGGACAAAGATAGTGATGCGTCGGTTTGATGGCGGCAAAG
>JBDKKN010000083.1:0-6449 GCA_039796075.1 Planctomycetota bacterium
TCGGCGATCGATGCAACATCATCAAACGGATCTTGACCGCGCGTTCCATCCCCGACCGCCGCGCTGGATGTTTGCAGCGCGGCGGTCAGGAGGATGGCGGTCAGTGGAATCACTTGGTACTAGTAGGCGCGGCAGAAGGCTTGGCGGCGCCGATTGGACGAATCTTGATGTTCCGGTACATGACCACGTCGCCGTGATCTTGGAGCACGATGTGCCCCTTATCTTTCGTACCAAACGCCTTCATAGATGCGAACTTGCTGCCGGCAACCTTGTCCTTCCACTCCTTGGAAGAAAGGTCAAATTCCGCAGTCTTTACGCCGTTGAGCGTGTAGGTGATCTTTGGACCGATCGCGGAAATCTCTGCATGGTTCCACTCGCCCACCGGCTTCGTGGCGCCCTTGGGTGCCGGATAGAGGGCGTAGCAGGCGCCAGCGCTGGTCAGCGGGCTTTGGCCATCGGCGTGCTTAGCGTTATCAAGTACCTGCATCTCCGGGCCGGTCTCCCACGGCGCTCCGAAGTCTTCGGAGGAACGCCACATGATGCCACTGTTGCCGCCACTGCTGATCTTCCAGTCAATGGCAAACTCAAAGTCCGAGTATTCATCCTTGGTGGCGAGGTCGCCGCCCTTGCCACGCAGCACAATGGCGCCATCTTCAACACCCCACTCCTTTGGGGTGTCAGTGCGCTTGAAGCCGCGGAAGGACTTGCTCGCATCCTTGCCGTCAAAGAGCAGCACCCATCCATCCTTCACTTCGGCTGCCGAGAGTGTGTTCGGAGTGGTCGGTTCCACCTGCTGGGTGGCCATGCATGAGACGATCGAGAGGCTGGCAACGGTGAGTGCAATGAAGTGGCGCATGAAGTCAAGGTCCATTGATAGGAGGTCAGATCAAGCAGTCAGAATATCCACGGTTCACGCGCGCGGAGGGGCGGAGGCACTCGCCGCCGGCGCGGGAACGGCAGCAGGAGCAACCGCCGGCGTTGCCGTCGGAACAGCGGCGTCCGCGGGAACTTCCGGCGGGAACACCGGGATAGCCAGGATCTTGGTTGGCGCATCGCGGGACAGCTGGATCACCACCACTTCCGTTCCCACGAGGGTCTTGACGGGGGCGCCATTCACCTTGACTTCTACCGCTGGCCGCGCTTGGTCCGCGGCAAGCATGACCAGCGTGTCGACCACGTATTTGGGCGGAAGCGAGGTGATTTCATAGGTAAATTCCATGGAGTCGTCGACCAGGCGCTTCGACTTCACGTCAACCACGGCGGTTGCCCCGGTAGCGGTGCGGAGCGTGAACCGCATGGCCCCGTGCGGGCTGCGCGCGTAGATGGTCTCGGCGCGGAGCAATTTGTCGTCAAGCAACAGCCGCGGCGCCGGAATCTCCATCCACGGGATCCGAATCGTCAGCGTGTCGGAGCTTGACTTTCCGACGAGTGCCGGTGCCTTCGCTTGCGGGTCCTCGCCGGAGATCACTTCTCGAATGCATCCTGACGTGGTGATGCCTGCAGAAGCGACCGCTAACAGGGCGCAGCTCCGCAAATTGAGAAGGTTTTTAGGGTTCATAGTCGACATCGTAACTCATGGGCGGAACGCGGCTTCCGTGCTTGGAATGCGAAGGCGGCGAAGTTTCTGACAAACTCGATGATGGGTCATGGCCGCCATTTACGCTTATAAGAGTAGATAAATGATGCTTTTTTACCCTTCTGACCGCGAAAGAAATACATGAAACACACCGCGACTGCTGCACTCCTCGCCCTGCCCCTTGTTTGCGCAACGATTGCCGAGGCTGGCACGATCAATCCAGGGGCCTTGGCTGAGCGCGTCCGTATCTCGCCACCCGAGACGCTGTCTGCTAGCGACTACGGGTCTACGCCGGGCCACTACCAGGCCTCCGTTACGAGTAATTCCGCCGATCTCAACTGGCTCACCAACGGCAGCAACTTTGCCGGCGTTTGCACCGGTAGTACGGACCCACTCACCGGGTTCGTCACCTTCATTGGTCGCTCCCAAGGAATCTCCGTGGTAACGCTGTCCGCAAGTACCGCGTTCACCATCAACTACAATATGACCGGCGTGGTGCGTGCCGGAAACGACGTGAGTTGGGCGCTCGTTGACACCAACAATTCCGATGTTGTCTTTGGCTTGACGTACGAAGATACGAATGCCACTGCCGTCGGCGGCGTCTCCAGCGCTTCCGCCGCTGGCTCATTCTCTGGCACCGCTGCAGCCGGCACCTATTGGCTGATTATGGCTGCCCAATGCGAACAGCTCGGCGGCAACTTCTCCTACGACGCCACGTTCACCGCCGTGCCAGCACCAGGCGCCTTCCCCGCCATCCTGATGGCCGCAGCACTCCGCGGTCGCCGCCGGCGCTAACTGCTCGGAAGGTCACTTTCGAACGTCAACCAACTCAAAAACAAACAAGCCCCGCCGATGTGCGGGGCTTGTTCATTCAGGTGGACCATACTGGATTTGAACCAGTGACCTTCTCCGTGTCATGGAGACGCGCTAGCCAACTGCGCCAATGGTCCGACGCAAGCAGTCTATCGGCTTCCGGACGCCCGGACAAGCACCCCAAACGGAATGAATTCGGACCCGGCAATTGCCCCAACTCAGGCAGAGATCGAAAGGAACGAGCGCGTTCTTGCAGCAATCCACGCCATGCGGACGATGAAACCTGCGACAGTTTCACACCCAACCGAGAACCACCCATATGGCACACACGACACACGCCTCCGCCAGCAACGCCGTTCATAGCCGCGCAGATAACACTGCGGCGCCACGGCGTCTTGACATCTTCAGCCCCGGCTTTGGCCTTGCCATGGTCGGCGCTGGACTCATGGCGCTGGCGGCCGTTGAGGGAACCGGCATGCTGCTTGGCCGCGCCACCGACGCACCCACGGCGCAGGCTGGAGTTGGTGAGTGGATCAGTAGCGATGCGCCGATGCCAAACTTCGGTGCACATCAGCCTGCTCAGCAGAACCTGGCATCCGCCGCCATGCTCGACCCGCAGTCGGCGGTTGGCACCGGGCCGGGCGCACCGCGTTCAACGTCACGGACTTCGACACCACCGGCATCCGGTGTGCTGGTTGGAATTGCCGCTAACCCCATTCCCAACGGCACCGCTGTGTACCGACTGTGGTCAAGCGGACGCGTGGAAGCCATGATCACCACTGAAGAGAATGTGTGGAGTCAATGGGTACCGGCAGCGCCTGGACTTTCGACCAACATGCAACGTCCGTTGTCCAGCTCGGACAATCCTGACACGAATCCTTGACCCGAATCCCGGACCGGATATTGACGCGGCACTTCGGCGAGCGACCGTTCATGCGGTGAAACTAGCAATGCACCGGCGGATACGGTTGAGCGTGCTGTCGCGTCCAAGAATTGCCAGCGTGTCAAAGATGGGCGGACTCACGGTCCCGCCACTCACCGCAATACGCAGCGGCTGAGCAACTTTGCCAAGATTGCCCTCCGTATGTTGCACTGCGTACGGCGTGATGGCCTGCTCCAGTGCGCCGGCCGTCCACTCCGCGCATCCTTCCAACACGGGCAACACAGCTCGCAAGTGGCTCAGTCCGCTGGGTTCCGGCCCCAAGAGCGCCTTCTCAACATTCTTCGATCGCTCCCAGACAAGCACGTCGTCGCCAATGATGAAGAACCGATTCGTGCGGAACATTTCATCAAGCGTCTTGGATCGTTCATGACTGGCGCCAGCAAGTTGTTCGAATTGCTCCGCAGTGATGCGCTTCATGAAGTCGGCGTGGAACTCTTGACCATGCAGGCGAGCCCGCGATACAAATTCTTCGCGCGGCATTCCGGTGATGGCATCGCAATTGAATGAAAGCAGTTTGGTGCGATCAAACTTGGCGGGCGTCTTCACCACACGCTTCAGATCGAAACGCTGCTTGAGGAATTCGGTATCAAACTTCTCCACATTCTCGCCCGGGCTCCAGCCATTGAGCGCAAGGAAATTGCACAGCACTTCCGGGAGGTATCCGCTCTGTCGGAAGTCATCTACATTTATTTCAGGCAGCGTCACTTGCAGGCCCGTTGCCAGCAACGATGCCTCGGCAAGTTCAAGTTGCGTGTTCTTGTCGGCCATCCACGCATCGAAACGCGCTTGCGAAATCGTGTCCTGCGGCGGAGCGGTGAGCTTGCGATCGATCACGGTCTTGCGCAGCATCTTGTCCTTATCGCGCTTGGACATCTTGCTCGCATCGGGATTAGTAATCAGCGGCAAATGCCCGTAGATCGGACGACGGAACCCGAGCGCGTCTTGCAGCACCATGTGCTTCGCAGTGTTGTTGAAGTGCTCCTGCGCGCGCAACACGTGGGTGACGCGCATGAGTTCATCATCCACCACTACGGCAAAGTGATAGGTTGGAAATCCGTCCGCCTTACGAATGACAAAGTCATCCACTTCGCCAGCAGGAAGCGTGGCTTCACCCAAGACTTCGTCGACGATGGTGATGGGGCCATCCGGAGTCTTGCAGCGAATCACCGCCGGGCGCCCTTCGGCCAACCATGCATCAACGGTGGCCTTTGGGAGGTTCGCCATTTCCGATCGGTCATAGCGGTAGGCGTGGCCCGCCAGCTTTGCTGCCTGGCGCTTCGCGTCAAGTTCTGCGGTGGTGTCAAAGGCGTAGTACGCCTTGCCCGCTTCAACTAGCTGCGCCAGGTAGCGGTTGTAAACATCCAATCGCTCGCTTTGGAAGTACGGCCCGTGCGCACCACCTCCGTGCGTGCCGAGCACCGGACCCTCGTCCCAGCCGATTCCAAGCCATGCCAAATCCTTCAGGAATCCAACGCTTGCCGAGTCGCTCGACCGCTTCTGGTCGGTGTCCTCAATACGAAGCAAGAAGGTGCCACCCTTCCCCTTGGCAAAGGCCCAGCAGAACAAGGCGGTGCGAGCCCCGCCCACGTGCAGATGACCGGACGGGGACGGAGCAAAGCGAGTGACGCAGGAGGGGGTAGACATGTGAGGCGACAAAGGTACCGGGGATCCTGCGGGCGTATGGGAAACGAAATCCGTGGCCGAACGACCCACGGCGAGACGGATGAATGACGCTGCTGGGCGTTTCGGCAAATTTTTGGTTCATTCGTCACCAGGCGTGATGGGTGAGCCCCATGGATTTCGTTTACCTATTTGTAAGGAATGCCCTGGGACGGGCTTGTCTCTCTTCGCTCGCCAGGATTCTCTCATTATCAGGACGCCAACCATGTTTACGCAAAGCACTTCAGCCGCAATCGGCGCAGCAGCCCTTGTCACCGCCTCAGCCTCCGCCTCATACGTGTCGACGGGTCAGACCCAGGCATCGGTAGATGCGCTCCTTGAAGCCGGCTACACCGCCGCCAACAGCACGCCAGCCATCAGCACTCCGGTCGCTGGTAGCTGTGCAGCCATCGGCTGCATGACGTTCGTGCAGGTTGATGGTCCGCTCGCTCTCAAGGGCTTCTACCAGTTCCAATTCCAGGACTTCGTCAATGTCAACTTCACGGGCATCTACGGATGGCTGCAGTTTGACTACGGAACCACCGGGATCACGCAGCAGAACATCATTGATTCGGTCAACGCGCAGGTCGCCACCACTGGCGTCTATGCGCAGACCGCACAGCAAGCTGGCCATCCGGACTGTCACTTCAGTGACTTCATGCCCGAATCGCAGTCAAACGCCAACAACGTGTACTTCGTGTGGCTGCCCAGCCCTGCGCCGATCAACCCAGGTCTCAGCCAGATCTTTACCTTCGCATGGGACTTTAGTAATTACGCATCTGGAGTTACCACCACTCCCGCCGGCTTGAGCGTCACTGGCACCGGAGCCGTGCCCGCCCCGGGTGCGTTAGCCCTCGTCGCCCTGACTGGCCTCGCAGCGCGTCGCCGCCGCTGAACATCCCGCGGCTGAACATCCCGCGGCTGAGCGCCGCAGCCGCGGCCGTAAGGTCAGTACCCTTGCGCCATGCCTGCCATCGTCGGTCTCATTTCCGACAGCCATTCCCGCTGGGAACGCACCAAGCGCGCCATTGCGGCCCTGCAAGCGAAGGGCGCCACCACGTTCATTCATTGCGGAGATGTGGAGGATGATTTAGTCCTTGACCAGCTCGCGGGGCTTGATAGCCACCTTGTCTGGGGCAATTGCGACTGGAATCGTGACTCCTTGGCTCGCTACGCAGCCAACATTGGCATCACTGTGCATGGCGACAGCGGCGAAATCACTGTGGACAGAAAGCGCATCGCCTTCACGCACGGACATGAACTCCCTCCTCTACGTGCGGCGGTCACCAGCGGTGCTCATTACTTGATTCACGGCCATACCCATGAACTGCGCGACGAACGGAACGCCGGCACGCGCATCATCAATCCGGGCGCCCTGCACCGCGCGCAGCGTTACACCGTGGCCACGCTTGAGCCAGCCACTGACCAGCTGACCATCATTGAGGTGCCAGCATGACG
>JBDKKN010000084.1:0-12098 GCA_039796075.1 Planctomycetota bacterium
AAAACAACAGCGGGAGACGACCAATCGGTCGTCTCCCGCTTGTTTCAGGCGGACAGGGTGGGATTCGAACCCACGATACGGTTGCCCGTATACAGCATTTCCAATGCTGCTCCTTCGACCACTCGGACACCTGTCCTGAAGATCCGGGAGTCTATCGCGGCGTGCGCGCGGACTCAACCAACATTGCTCGAACCACGGCGCGCGGATTACGCGCCGTTACTGAACACGGCGTAGGCTCAATTGCATGCCTGACCTGCATGGCATCCTGGCGATCGACAAGCCCGTGGGCTTTTCAAGTATGAAAGCGGTGGCAATCGTGCGCCGACGAGCGGGGGGCGTTCGTACTGGACATGCCGGAACACTCGACCCACTTGCTACTGGCGTCTTGGTTCTTGCGCTTGGCAAATGCACCAAACAACTGGCCGGGCTCATGGCCACCGAGAAGCGGTACCTCACCACCATCGATCTCTCCGCGTTCACTGACACTGATGATCTTGAGGGCGTGCGCACGGAGGTTCCGCTTGGTGGCACGGGCGCGGCAACCATCGCCCCCACGCGCGCAGAAATCGAAACGGTGCTTGCTGGGCAATTCACCGGCGAGGTCTTGCAGCGACCGCCGGTCTTCAGTGCGATGAAAATTGGCGGTCGCCGCGCGTACAAGATGGCGCGCAAAGGGCAGACGCCAGAGATGCATCCACGGCCAGTCACCATTCATTCGATCGTGGTCACTGACTATGAGTGGCCACTGCTTTCGCTTGATATCCACTGCGCCAAAGGAACCTATGTGCGCAGCATTGCGCGTGAACTTGGCGGGGTGTTGGGTACTGGCGGCCACTGCACCATGATTCGACGCACCGCTGTCGGAGACTTCACGATCGACAAGGCGATACCAATGGAAGCGGTGCCCGAAGTGATTACTCAGGAGTGGTTGGCGGCACTGCAAGCGCCGCCAACTTAGCTTGGCGACGTTCGTTCAGGTGGATGGCCAGCATCAAGATAAACATGCCGGCAATGAGTTCCGAGTCCGCGATATTGAAGACCCACGGGAACCACTCGTTACTTCCGCCCGGCCAATGCAGGCCCCAAGGAAGTTCGCGGTGTGGAAACAGATGTAGGAAATCACGGACCGCGCCCACGGCCACCCGGTCGTACATATTGCCAACACCGCCCGCGAGTACTAACGCCAGGCCGATGTGACTGAGGTGGCTGCGCGAACTAGTGTGCTTGCCGAACACCCAGAGTGCGGTGCACACCGCAAGCACCGTGAATGCAATGAAGAGCGGTCCGCGGCCTTGGCCGATTCCAAAGACTGCACCATGGTTGAGGACAAGATGGAAGTCAAGAAGATCAGGAGCGATAGCGGTGACGCCGGGGTGCCATGGCAGTGAGTAGCCGGGGTTGCCCGAAACTTGCTCGTAGATGAGCACCACCGGCTGCGGGGCTACCGTGCGGAACGCCCACTCTTTGCTCCACAGATCCAACGAGACGGCTGCAATGAACACCAAGAAGAGCACACACCACGCGAGGGGCGAGCGCCATGCAGGAATGGCCGAGGCTGCCGAGGTTTCTGGTGACCCGATGACTGCAGAAGGCACAGAACCCGTCAGCGCCTCAGACCCTGCAGAGGCTGCAGAATCGGTCGTAGATGCAGGAGTGTCCGAGTCTGCAGGAGTCATTGACGGCGGCCAACGTTCGTTTAGCGGCCGCCCATTTTTTCAATGTGGCGGGCAGACTCAATCGTGTACTTCGCCCATGGCTTGGCATCGAGACGAGTCTTTGGAATTGGCTTACCGGTGAGCTGGCAGACGCCGTAGGTCTTGCCGACCACGCGATCGAGGGCTTCATCGATTTCGCGAAGCAGTTCGCGTTCGGTTTCAGCCATACCAATGGCAAGGTCTTGATCAAACGTATCAGTGCCAATGTCCGCCATGTGGATAGGCATGTTGGAAAGATTGCCGCCCGAACTACGGAGGGCGTCTTCTTCAAGCCCGGTCACGCGCTCGATGAGTTCAGAGCGAGCCTCAAGCAGAATGGCCTTGTACTCGTTCAATTCCTTGGTGGTGAGACGAGTCTTGATTGCTGCGATCTGCGCATCAGTTGGACCTTCGTCACGAGCCTTCTCAACCACGGCCTTGACTGTCTTCTTCTTGGAAGTGGGCACCTTGCCAACGATGACGCGCACGCGGCGGCCGTTGACCGTCACGTAGCCATTGGCATCAGGCTTCATGTGTGCAGCAACTTGCGCAACACTCTTGATGGTGTTGAAGTCAATCTTGCGGCCCTTGTTGGCTGCGCGCTCCACAGCGATTTGCTGCTGACGCATGGCTTCGAGTGCTTCCTTACGTGGGTCGCGAATCGACGGCGGCGGAGCACCCTTGCCTGGCTTCTTCTTTGGCGGAGCGGCCTCATTGGAGGCGCGCCACACTTGCTTGGGAGCAACCGCGGGGATGACTTCCTTGGGACCGGAGTTGATGATCTTGGGCATCATCAACGGCGCGGGCTTGACTTCAACTTTGACGACGGACTTGGCGGCGGGCGCCTTGACTGGAGCTTTGACTGGAGCTTTGACTGGAGCTTTGACTGGAGCCTTGACTGCGGGCTTGGCTGCGACCTTTACGGGCGGCTTAGCAGGCGTCTTGGCTGGGGTCTTCGCTGGCGTCTTGGCGGAGGTCTTCGCTGGCGTCTTTGAGGCTGATTTCACGGGGGTCTTTGGTGCCGATTTTGGCGCGGGCTTCCCCGCGGGCTTGGAAGCCGATTTGACCGCCGTCTTGGATGGCTTCTTCACATCAGCCTTCTTATTGGATTTCGCCATGGAAAGAGCACCCTCGTCAAAGCAGGAAACGCCGACGAACGAGCGACCAGTGTCGCCGAAGAATCGTTAATCCTAGCATAATTTGTGAGAAGCGTCAACGCGGACGGCGCGTCGCCGTGTCACGCCGCCCCGACCTACTTCACGCTGCCGATGGAGCGGAACTTCTCGAATCGCTTTCGAACCAGCGTTGCGGGATCGAGGCGCTGCAGTTCGCGTACCCAGTCAACCACGTAGTGCTGGATGCGCTCGGCCATCTCCTTGGGGTGCCGATGGGCGCCGCCGAGCGGCTCTTCAATGACATCGTCAACGAGGCCATTCTTCAGGTTGTCGGTGGCCGTCAGAGCAAGCGCGTTGGCAGCCAAATTGTTGGTGCGTTCGTTTGCTTCCTTCCACAGGATGGCGGCGCAACCTTCCGGACTGATGACGCTGTACCAACTGTTCCGCAGCATCGCCACACGGTCGCCAATGGCAATACCGAGCGCGCCGCCGGAGCCCCCTTCGCCGATCACGATGCAGACCACCGGCACGCGCAATCGGCTCATTTCACGCAGATTCACTGCGATGCTCTCTGCTTGACCGCGCTGTTCCGCACCGATGCCGGGATAGGCGCCAGGGGTGTCAACAAAGGTCACAATTGGCAGCTTGAATTTCTCGGCGAGCTTCATCTTGAGAAGCGCCTTGCGGTACCCCTCGGGATGCGCGCATCCGAAGTGGCAGCGCAATCGCTCCTTGGTGTCGCGCCCCTTCTGGTGACCCACCACCAAGCACTTGATGCTGCCGATGCGTCCAAAGCCCGTCACGATCGCCGGATCATCTCCGTGGCGGCGGTCGCCGTGCAGTTCGCACCAATCGCGGCAGATCATTTGGATGTAGTCGAGTGTCTGCGGGCGCTGCGGATGGCGCGCCACCCGGACGGTCTGCCACGGCGTCAGGTTGCCGTAGGTCTTACTCAGCAAACTGTTGCGGGTGTGCTGGAGGGTTTCAATCTCCTCGCGGATAGTGTCGGCATCGGGGTGCGACTCGAGCGCCTCAATCTGGCGTTGAATCTCCGCGATCGGCTGCTCGAAATCAAGGGTCTGGACGGCAGAAGACATGCGGAGATCGTAGCGGATCGCAGGCGCCGATAGGCTTTGTGCCATGACTGAAGACCACACGAATCCGGCCAGCATCGCTTTCGTGGGCTGCGGCAATCTCGGCATGGCGATCCTTTCGCGCGCGATTGCCAGCGAAGTGATCGACCCCGCAACGTCCGTCGTCATCGAACGCGACGCAGATCGGCGAGCGCAGGCGAGCAAACTGGGGGTGCGCGCCACTGCCGACGCTGCTGCAGCGCGCGGTGCGCAACTGGTGGTGCTGGCCGTCAAGCCCCAGCACTTTCTTGAGGTTGCCGAGGCGATCGGCGCGATCAGTAACGCCACCTGCGTGGTCAGCGTGATGGCGGGTTGGAGCAGTGCAACGATCCGCGCTGCGCTGAGTGGCGGCGGCGCTATCGCTGGTGGACCACGCGTCGTCCGCGCGATGCCAAACATGGCGGCGCAGGTGGGAGTGTCGATGACGGCGATCGCCCAAGGTGCTGGCGCTAGCAGTGACGACGTGGCGGACGCACTGCGTTTATTTTCCGCTATCGGGAAGGCCGTAGAAATTCGCGAAGAATTGATGGATGCAGCGGTGGCCGCGGTGGGCAGCGCGCCGGCGTACCTCTTCTTACTTGCAGAAGCACAGATTGCTGCAGCTCAGGACATGGGATTGAGTGCGGCCACCGCGCGCGCCATGGCGATCGAATCATTGCTGGGCGCTGCAACACTGCTCGCGAGCGATGGGCGTGAGCCAGCGCAGTTGCGTGCAGCCGTCACCAGCGCGGGCGGCACCACCGCCGCCGCCATGCGCGTGTTTGATCAGGGCGGATTCACAGTGATGGTGGCAGCCGCCATGGAAGCGGCGCGCGCACGCAGCGCTGAATTGGGGAAGTAAGGCGCCAGCCGCCCGCGCCCGTCACGAACGAATATGAATGGCGAAGCCGGAAGCGGCGTACTCAAGGGGGCGCGATCGGCGCATGGCGTTACGCACGGAGCGCAAGCCGGACGCAGTCATCGGGTGCTTCTGCAACTCTAAGAGCAGTGTGGTTTCAAAGAGCGTGGATTCGGTCCAGTCGACTTCTTCGCGGAAGCCAGAAACTGCCACGGCGCCCGATGTGCGCAAGAACTTTCGGATGCGCGCCGGGGGCATGGCAATGGTGCGGCAGCCACCAAAGTGGATGACTTTCCCCTTGCATTTCCCGGCCAAAATCTCTTCAAGGCGATCGATATGCATCTTCTCATCGGGGCGGCGCATGTCGCCCGGCAGCAGTAATCCGCGCCGGGAATGCATGGCGAGCCAGAGAATTTCAAAGCCGGTGTGTCGCTCTTGGAACCACTTGCGCAGGTAGTGCTCCAGTTCCGCGCGCGTAGCAACATCGCGATGGATGTACGCCACGTGGTAGTCCGACGACCGAAGCAGTTCAAGCGCCGGGCGCACGCTCACGGTGGAGCGCAGGCCGAACCATTCGGACTCTAGGCAGAAGACACCTTTGCGATAGACAAGCACCACGGGATCGTAACGCGCGATCAGAAATCGCGGCGGCGGAACAGCCAGACGCATCCACTGAGCATCACTGCTTCAAACATTAAGCTTGTGCCAATAGTCCAGAGTGCACCCTTGCGCGACTCTGCATCGTCATAGGTGGCTTGCTCAAATTCTTTGCGCTTGACGCGGCTACTTCCAAAGAAGCGCATCTCGTCATCATCTTTCGCGGGCGGGCGAAAGTTGGACTGTTTCACAAGCGTGCGCGAAAGCCACTCGGTGGTTTCATTGGTCTTGGGCAGCACAGTAATGATGGCGTAGGCCGGCCAGTAGCCGGAATTCCAGCGACCGGCGGAGATGGTTTCGCTGGCGAGTTCGGCACGGAGTTTGTCAACATCGGCGTCGGCATTCTTTTCCAGGCGCGAGGCAATGGTGCGTTCAATGGCGGTGACTTCCATGCTGGAAGCGAGCCGCCCGTAATTGAGAAATTGCTCTGCTTTTTGCGCACCAAAGAGGGCCAACCAGAAGACCAGCGTGAGTAGCAGGCTGGCCACGGTACTGCGCGTCAGCACCCCCATGAGGGCACAGAAGCAATACAGGTAACTGAAGAACACCACGACCACTGGGATAGCCAAGAACAGCCCCGGCTCCCACGCACCGCCGCGAATACCGATCACTAGAAAGCTGGCAAGGACAAAGACTGCGGCTTGGAAGCCCGCAAAGAACAAGCCTGTCACCCAGCGCGTCAAGAACAAGCGCGAACGAGTGATCGGCTTCGACAGCATCATGTCGATCGAGCCGTTGGCAATGAGTTCCGGAACGATGCTGGCGGTGGAAATGAGCGCCAGAATGGCCGCGAGCCATGTCAGCCAGATATTGATTCCCAAATTCTGGAAGATCAACTTGTAGAAGAGGTCGCGCGGGAAGAACAGCGTGTTGACAAATTTGCTGTTGAAGTGGAAGCCAAGCGCGGAGACGCCGGTGTCATCAATGCCAAGTGCGCCAACGATGGCAACCACCAACACGCTGATGACCATGGCAAGCCAAAAGAGCTTGCGCGAGTTGAGATCGCGGTACGCGTCAAGAAAGATCGCCAAGGTCTGCGTCATGAGCGGATCTCCGGCGGGGTGCGTGGGGCAGCGGAAGGCGCGGTGGGAGGCGCCGCGAAGGATCGCGTGGATGGCGCGGTAGGCGGCGCAGTGAGCGGCGCAGCGGACGGCCGTTGTGCACCAGGCATGGCACGGCCGCGTTCGTCAATCACGCTGCGGATAAAGAGATCTTCCAGTGTTTCGCGGGCGCGCTCGACGCGCGTGACGGTGGCGCCGGCAGCACGCAGGGCATCAATTGCTGGCTGAATAATGGCCGCATCACGGGTCGGGATCACAAACGTACGCAGCGCGGGGTCAGCAACGGAGACAACGCCGGCAAAGGGACCAACCGCGGTGATCACCACGTCGGGTGCGTGCATCGCTTCAATCTCATAGCGGTGACTTTCGTGCGTGAGTTCCTCAATGGTGCCTTGCGCCAGCGTGGTGCCTTGGTTGATGATGGCAACGCGATCGGCCAACATTTCCACTTCGCTGAGGAGGTGACTGTTCACCAGCACAGTGCGGCCCTCGCCACGCAGGCGTAGGAGCATGTCGCGAATTTCGCGGCGACCGACGGGGTCAACACCGTCGGTTGGTTCGTCAAGGACTACCAACTCCGGGTCATTGATGAGTGCAGCGGCGATACCGATCCGCTGCTGCATGCCCTTTGAGTACATCGTGACGCGGCGGTTGCCCCATTCGCGCATGCCGACCAGTTCAAGTAGCTCCTCGGTGCGAGGGCGGCGAACCACACGGGGAACCTTGCCCAGTGCGCCAAAGAAATCGATCACTTGCCGACCAGTGAGGTACTGCGGGAATCGATGATGCTCTGGCAAGTAGCCGATGCGCGCCAGCACGGCCTGCGTGCCGGCGGGCTGGCCCAGCACGGTGCCGCGCAGCGAGGTGGGCCGCACCACGGTCATGATGATCTTGACCAGCGTGCTCTTTCCGGCGCCATTTGGCCCAAGGAGCCCAAAGATCTCGCCCGCCTGCACGCCAAGCGAAACCCCGCGCAGCGCTTGCACGCCACCGCGGTAGGTCTTGGTGACATCATGAAGATCGATCGCCAGCATCAGGACAACAATCGTAGACAGACCTACCATCCTGCGCATGCACGCTGGACTTCGCGATTTCATTTCTGCACTCGAACGCGCCGGTGAACTCCACCGGGTGACGGCGGAGGTGAACCCACAACTGGAAATCACTGAGATCACTGATCGCGTCAGTCGGATGCCCGCACTGGAAAGTTCCGGCGCGCGTGACTTTGATCCCGCCATGGCGGCCATGGGCGGACGCGCCCTGCTCTTTGAGCGCGTGACCGGCTGCGACTTCCCGCTGGCCATCAATCTCTGGGGTAGCTATCGCCGCATGGAACACGCGCTCGGCTGTGCTGCCGATCCGCGCGGAATTTCATCGATCGGTGCTCGCATTGCCAGCCTCACCAAGCCAGTGCCGCCACGGACCGCGCGCGAATTTCTTGCCAAGGCACGCGAGTTTGCACCACTTCTCAAGATCGGCCCCAAGCGCGTGCGCCGCGGACCGTGCCAAGAAGTAGTGAAACTCACCGAGCGCAATGAAGTGGATCTCACGCGCTTGCCCATCATCAAGTGCTGGCCACTGGATGGCAACCCCACGGCGGTTGGATATCCAATCGATGCACGCGCCGCCGGTACCGCCGCAGGCTCCGGTCGCTACATCACCCTGGCCGGCATGCACACCGTCCATGCTGATGACCGCGACGCGGCGCGCCCCGCCAGTCACAACATCGGCATGTACCGCAGCCAGTTGCTCGGACCAACATCGCTTGCCATGCATTGGCACATGCACCACGATGGCGCTTCGCACTGGCGCAGTTGGAAGAAACTTGGGCAGCGCATGCCGATCGCCATTTGCCTTGGTGGCGAAAGCGTCATGCCGTACGGCGCTACCGCCCCGCTGCCGCCCGGCATCAGCGAACTGCTCATGTGCGGCTTCTTGCATGGGCGCGGCATACCCCTAGTGCGCGCCAAGACTGTGCCGCTGTGGGTGCCCGCGAATTCGGAAATCGTGATCGAAGGTTGGGTGAGCACGGAATGCGGCACCATCGGCTGGCATCCGGACAGCGGCGAACCACTTGGCCCTGGCGCTGTATTTGAAGGCCCTTTTGGTGATCACACGGGTTTCTACAGTCTGCCGGACCGCTATCCGCGCGTGGAAGTTTCCGCCATCACGCATCGCCGCGATGCCATCTACCCGACCACCGTGGTGGGACTGCCGCCACAAGAGGATTACTACTTAGGCAAGACCACCGAACGCGTGTTCCTGCCGCTCCTTAAGACCATTGTTCACGATATTGATGACTACCACCTGCCGATGTTCGGCTGCTTCCACAACGCGGCGTTCGTACGCATTCATAAGGCGTATCCGCTGCAAGGCAGGCGCGTCATGTCAAGCGTGTGGGGCGCGGGACAAATGGCGTGGACCAAGATGGTGTTTGTGTTTGATGCCAACGCACCAATCCATGATGAAGACGCAGCCATGCGCCACTTCTTTGCGCACTGTGATTTCCTGCGCGATGTGGTGAGCGTGCAAGGACCACTCGACATTCTTGATCACAGTGCACCGTGGATCGGCGCTGGTACGAAACTCGGTTTCGACTGCACAACCAAGATCACCGGCGAAGCGTGGAACGGTGTGCCGCTTGGCGACCCCGCACAACCGACAGCGAGCGGGATTGCGAGCGCACGCGCGCGGATTGAAACTGCAGTGCGTTCCCTCGCGCCTGCGGCGCAGGTGGAATTCCCCGAAGTTGCTGCTGGTCGATTGTGCACGATCACTCTTCCTGCGCATGCGAGCACTGTTCAAGAGCAGCGATCTGCACCGGGAAATCACGGGGAAACGATCGCCGCCGCCATCGCACGCGCCGCCGTTGACGCCGCTGGTCCAGCCGATGTTCACGCTCCACACGATGGCGCAGCAGACTTCATCATTGTGCTTGACGAGTACGCGGATGCCAAGACTTCTGACAACGCGCACGCGCACGAGAACGCACACAAAAACGCGCTCGCGTCCACGCACACCGCCGGTTGGCGCGCGCCGTTCTTCTTCCTGGCATCAAACGCTGATCCAACGCGCGATACCTTCCGCGCCGCGCGTCGCATTGCATTCGATGCAACACGCAAGGAACCGGGCATCGGTCGCGTCGATCTACCGGTTCGTGAATATCCACCGCTGGTTTCCATGGACGCCGCCACTGCGGCACTGGTCGACCGCCGCTGGCGCGAGTACGGGTTTGAGGGAACTCCCGTGCCAACGCGCGGAGCGCACCCGTGACTACACCTGCCGTTCCGGTAGATACACCTACCGTCCCGGCGAATACGTCTGCCGTTCCAGCGAATATGCCGGTCGATCCGGTAAACATGCCCGCCATTCCTGGCCGCGTCGTTGCGACGTGGCGCATACTGCTGATTGCGCTCATCACCATCTATTGCACGCTGGCCACACTCGTGGTGCGCGGCTTGATCGGCGGATTTGGACTCGGACCCGTCGATTGCTTCGTGATCGCCATTTCAACGCTGATTGCAACGCTTGCAGTGCTACCGATGGGTGCAGTGATTGATCTACCGGAAGCACTCTGGCAACACTGGATTCCGGAACGCCGTTGGCGCGCGGGCCGCTGCCCCACGTGTGGATACGACGCACATCGCACGCTTTGCCCCGAGTGTGGCACACCGTTTGCGGCGCCGAATGCCTATGCATCCGACTGGCACACGCTGCGGCGCACGTTATGGATTGTGTTCCCATCGTGGGCGATGGGTGTCGCCGCCGGTCTGGTGCTGGTGCACTTTGATGAGCGCGCGTTCGTCAGCAAAGTTGACAGCATGCGACGCAGCGAACCGGAACTACGCGAACATTCGAACACGCGCGCGTGGCCTGCGGAATTTGCAACCATGACCTGGACCGCCGGTCGCGGCTTCATTGGCCTGCCACCCTTTGAATCACCAAAGACTGATCATCGAGCGATCGATAAATAGATCGCCGCGATCGAGTGAAGTCACTTCGGCGCTGGTGCCGGAGCAGGCGTCGATGCTGGTGGCTGCGCTAGCGGCGGCGCCGGAACCTGCGTCAAATTTGCTGCGGCCGGCGCAGAGGCTCCCTTTGCGTTCGGTGCTGCAGTTGGGTTCCCGCGCACAATATTGGCGGGCGTGGTCTTTGCTGAAGTTGGCAGCGGATACTTCGCCATGAACTCTGGCTTCAGCACAAAGTAATAGAACGTGCCGTCAGCGTATTGGTTGCCTGCCAGAATTTCTGCGGCAGCACCGACACCCATATAGATGTCCGCTCGACCAGCGGCGCGAATGGCGCCACCGGTGTCTTGGTCCATCATGAATTGATTGAATTCGTTCTGACGACCTGCATAATCAGACACCTTGGTGTCAAACATCATCACCAGGCCGCGCGGGAAGATCTTCTTGTCAGTGGCAACACTCGCGTGGTCAGTCACCGGCACGCCGAGAGAACCCGCTGGCCAGCTCTTGCCGTCATACATGCCAAAGAACACCATGTTCTCATTCTTGTCGATGTACTGCTGCACTAACGCGCTGTCGCGCTCATAGAGCCGGCGAATGGAGGACAGATTGCGCTCGCGAGTGGTGATCACGCCGCTATCTTTCAGGCTGACTCCAAGCCCGATATACGGACGGCCGGTCTTACCTGCATAGCCCACGTACTTCACGGTGTTGTCCGGCATTATCAACTTGGCGCTGCCGTTGACTTCGCAGACATACACCTCAAATGCACTAGAAAGCCAAATGAGTTCCGAGCCCGCCAGCTGGTTCGACGCCAGCAATTCCTTGCGCGAAGGCCACGGAACGATGCTGCCATCAGCGGCGCGACGACCAAGCGGCTCGCCGGTCACTGAGTCCGTCACCAGATCCGGGGGACGACGATAGAGCGGATACTTGAAGGTCTCGGTGGCAGTCATGCTGGCCTTCAGCTCCGGGGAGCAGTAGCCAGTGATGAGCGACTTGCCCTTGCCGTCCTTGCCACGCGTCTGCCAAATATCAAACTGCTCGTACACCGCATCTTGGAACGCCTTGGCATCGCTGCTCTTGGCGGCGAGGTCGCGGAAGGCGTAGACGCTGGCGGCGGCTTGGTCGTGACCAGCAACCACTTGTGAGATGGGGCCCATCTGCTCTGAGCTGTAGTTCTGACGGCTGGTACCGGTCATGAACCACTGTGCGCTGTAATCGATTGCCTTGGCAAACTTGTCGTCGCGCGCCTTGTAGGCGGCCGCAAGGTCCGGGTATTCCTCCCGCGAAAGTTTGCGCAGACCGTGCTCGCCGGGCGGTAACTGGACGTCAGGGTCGACTTCTCGCGTCACCTTCTCGGGCGTTTCGCAACCCCCCAGGAAGATGGTGGAGGCTGCCGCAAGGGCGCCAACGGCCACCAGCATGGCGCCGGTATGGGCGCGGCGAAGGCGGCGAGCGGAAAGAGCGTGGGTCGTGATGCGTCCGTGCATCCGATCGGTATCGGCATAGGGGCTGCGAAAAGTGCAGAACTGTGGCTACACTTCTGAGATGACTATTGCTACTTCCCCGGTTCTTGCGGCGTTCGGGCTCCCTGGCGGAGCGGAGATGATCATCATTCTGGTGATCGGC
>JBDKKN010000085.1:0-8159 GCA_039796075.1 Planctomycetota bacterium
GCCGATCGTGGTGTGGTCTGGATCATCCATCTTCCGCGTCGCATGGAAGGGCATGTTGCAGCGCACCGCCAACATGGATTCGTTGGTTGCACTCGGTGTGGGTGCTGCATACGGGTGGTCCACCTTCGTAGTCGTTCAGGCGCACTTTCCTCGTATGGGCGCTACCGCGTTTCCGCCGGTCTACTTTGAGGCTGCCGGCGTCATCGTCACGCTGGTTCTGCTCGGGCGTTGGCTGGAGATGCGCGCCACGATCCGAACCCGTGACGCCGTACGTGGTCTGGCCGCGCTGCAGCCAGCCATGGCGCGCGTGCGGCGCAATGCAGCAGAGATTGACGTTCCGGTGGCGCAAGTAGTGATTGGCGATCTTGTCGTCGTGCGCCCAGGTGATCGCGTCCCCGTGGACGGGATGGTTGAAGAGTGATCATCGGAACTTGATCAATCGATGTTGACCGGCGAAAGTGTCCCGGTGACGAAACGCGCGGGCGACGAAGCATTTGCGGGCACGCTCAACGCAGTGGGCGCGATTGTCTTGCGAGCAAAGAAGGTTGGCGGCGATACGGTGCTGCAGCAAATCGTCAAGATGGTGCAAGATGCGCAGTCCGATCGTGCCCCAGTGGCGCGGCTTGCTGATCGCGTGAGTGCGTGGTTTACGTTTGCGGTACTTGGTGCAGCAGTGTTCACATTTGTTGCATGGATTGCGTTTGGGCGCGGGGCGTTTGCGGCGGAATCCGATCCCACGTCGGCGGCGCTGGAAATGGCATTTACCAGCGCCATCGCGGTTCTGATCATTGCGTGCCCGTGTGCACTTGGGCTCGCCACCCCGACGGCCATCATGGTTGCGACGGGCGTTGCAGCGCGTCGCGGCATTCTGATGAAGGGCGGGGCTGCTATTGAAGCGCTCTCTGGAATCAATGCTGTCGTACTCGACAAAACCGGCACCGTGACAGCTGGTAAACCGGTGGTCTCGCAGATTCATGTTGTCACCGGCACCGATGAGCGCACGCTGTTAACCGCCGCAGCTTCAGCAGAGCGCTCCAGTGAGCATCCGCTTGGCGAAGCGATTGTGCGTACTGCGTTGGATCGTGGAATCACTGTCCCTGCGGCAAGCGACTTTCATGCCACGGTCGGTGGTGGTGTCGCAGCCACAGTGAATGGCCAGCGCGTTCGTATTGGAACACCCGAGTTTGCCTGCGAACGCGGTGTTACAGCTGCAATCATGGAATTCATGTCCACTGAACAGAATGCCGCACGTACTGCCGTGGTTGTTTCCGTGGAAGGCGAAGCCATCGGCGTGATCGCCATGGCAGACGCCGTATTACCCGATGCACGTGAGGCGGTGGCAGCCATTCGCGCCATGGGTATTGATGTTTCCATGGCCTCCGGCGACGATCAGCGCGTGGCGGAACGCATCGCGCATGAAGTAGGAATTGACCGCGTGCATGCGGGCATTCTTCCCGGCGGTAAAGCCAAGATCATCACGGATATGCGTGCCCGCGGCCAACGTGTTGCCATGGTGGGCGATGGCGTGAATGACGCGCCTGCGCTCGCAAGTGCCGATGTGGGCATGGCGATCGGTAGCGGCGCCGATATCGCGGCGAATGCGGCGGATGTGGTGCTGATGCGTCCAGGCGTCTTGCGCGTTGCTGAATCGATCACCATTGCGCGCGCCACCATGCGCACCGTGCGACAGAATTTGTGGTGGGCCTTTGGCTACAACATCGTCGGCATTCCGCTGGCCGCGGGCGTACTGTGGCCAATGACGCACTGGAATCCTGGCCCGATGGTCGCGGCAGTTGCCATGAGTGTTTCAAGCGTTGCTGTGGTCACCAATAGCCTTCGCCTCCGTCGGACCGCAATGCGTTGAATATCTACACCCGATTAGCGCCCATGGAACCCCTGCTCACCGGCCCGTGGCGTTGGGCGATGTACGCAGCGATCGCCGCGCCGTTCGCTGTGGTGCTTTGGGTGATGTTCGGGCGTCGATGGAAGCCAGACGGAGTGCTTCGGTGTTCGCACTGTCAGCATGTGTTTGATCCCGAAACTCGGTTTGACGGCGCAGCAGTGACAGCAGGCGTGCGATGCTCGGAGTGCGGCAGTGTCACGCGTACGGAGCAAGCGGCGCTTCGGCGTGGCAAGAGGAGGTGGATCATGACGGCGAGTATTGCAAGCGCACTGCTCATTGCACTGCCGCTGATGGTCTGGCACAGCGTGCCGGTGTTCATTGCGCGCACGCTGATGCCGCGCTGGGTCACCGAGGGTCGCGCTGAATTTCCCAACGGATTGACGCTCGTGTACGAAGTCGATCCGCTGCAGGAGTGGTTTGATATCGAGCCAAACACTGCCGTTGGCGCGTGGCGCGGTAATTTTGAGGACTTAGCGGAAGTAAGCGACGCGAGCAGAAATGATGGCTGGAATAATCGCACTTCCTATGTATGGCCTGACCGCCGCCGATTGCGTGTATGGACCGATGTAAACCACCCGACACTTGCGGAGCATTTCGGTCATATCGTCTTTGGCGCGGAAGGATGGTCACCGACGCCGGACCAAGCCATGCCACCGATTGGCTCACCAGGATTTGGCGGTGATATCACCGGTGATGGCATCGGTGACGTCATTGTGGGCGAAGTCAACGACGGCAGTGGCGGTGGTACGACGTGGATGATGGTGACCGTTCCGCAAGAGGCCGCCGACAAGCACGGCGGTCCAGCCATGACTGCGATCGGCGTTGGCATGTTCCAACGTGACACTGCTAACAGCGGATGGATCTTCATGAGCGTGTGCCATGGATTCCGCTACGGAATGACGCCTGGCGCGTTTTGCAATGACCCGCTCATTGCGTGTACATGGAACGCGGAGCGGCATGCGTGGATACCGAACGTCGAACGCATGAGGCGAGATCCTGATCGGAAGGCCCTTGCAAAGCACGCGGCAGCAGCGCTTGATTTCTATCGTGAGTGCCTTGCGGATGCGGCTGATATGACGGCTGGCAGTACGGTGAATGATCCCACCAGTGAAACCACGGCGGGCGATCATGACCCAGCCGCTGCTGCGCTGGAAGCCTTACGTAATGGCCGTGCGGGCATGGGAGATTTCTTGCCGTGTCCAGCCATGATTGGCTCACTTTCCGCGGGCGTATTGGAACTGCTGACTTCCGGGCACGGCGCCGAGTGGGAGGAATGGGTGCGCTTGGCCTGGCCAACAGAAGCGACCGCCTCGTTCCGCGACCGATTCATTGCTGATATGCGCCGTACCATCGAAACATGCGAATGCGCCACATCACTCCGAGAGTTGAACGGATTTCCCGAAGCACGACCGGCGGTCGGCGCAACGCCACGCGGTTCTGATCACAAGCGTTGAAGTCATGTTGATGCACCTTCTCATTGTTTCCATGTGCGGCGCCATCGGCTGTGCCCTGCGTCTGGTAGCGCGTGATGTACTGATGCGCAACGGAGCGCGGCCATGGTGGGCGGTGCTGGTGATCAACCTCTTTGGCGCGCTCTTGATGGGTGCGGTGGCGGGCAGCGCCCGATCAATCGAAGAGCAAGCAGGGCCAATGTTGGTTGCTGCTGTCACCGGTGTACTGGCTGGGTGGACCACCTATTCCGCATTCTCAATGGATGTCGTGCAACTGTGGTTGCGCGGACAGCGTGCAAGTGCCTTGGCGCTCTGGGCGGCGACGCTGTGCGGCGCTCCGCTCTTGGCACTCGCTGGTGGCGCTGCGATGGCTGCATATACGGGGGCGACACCATGAATCACCAGCGCGCATTCCCTCCGGTACCGATTTGGAAACTCGTCGCCGTTGCCTTCGCTGGTGGGGTTGCTGGCAGCGCGGCACGTGCTGGGGTGGAGTTGGGATGTAGCGCTGTTGGACTGCCGGGATGGACGGCGCGCGTTGCGGTGAATGTGCTTGGCGCCTGTGCAATCGGCGCACTGTTTGCCCGCCTGTGTGATGTTGACGCCCGCGGCGTTCCTGTGAGCATTTCCCACAACAATCGCTTGCGCGAGCAGCTCTGGGGCGCAGGATTCCTTGGCGGATTTACTACCGTGAGTGGCTTCGCCTGGGATGTTGCATCAGCAGTGCAAGATGGAGCGTTCGAGCGAGCGGCGGTGTTGCTCACGGCAGATGCCGTTGTTGGAATTGCTGCGGCGGCGTTGGGCTACTCCATCACCATGGCGCGCCGTCAAGTGCGGGAACGCAAGGACGCTGCGTAATCACATGCACGGTATTTACACCGTGGCGTGATCACTACTGATGCGCTCAATCACCAACGACGCATTCAGCAAGTTCTGCGCGGAGTCGCCTCGTTGGTACGTCGCCAGTTGGTAGCGACAATTCCATACACCGCTAGTTTGCAGTCGCGCAACAATGTGCTCCAAGTACGGGTGTCTTCGTGCGGGCGACGTGCGTGTGGTAGTTGGATAAACGTGGAGCGCGCGCTTGGTGACACGCAACAACTCGGTGATGGCGGCTTGGTGCCACTGCTCGGTGAATGGTGAATTGGTCAGGATTCCGCCTGATTCCGGAGAGCTATAGGTCACCAACAAGTGCGCACTGAATGTTTGGTCAAACGATTGATCTACAAATGGCAGCTGCGGCAGACTGGCTGCAACATAGCGACCTGCAGCGCGTCCAGCTTCATAGTCGGCAAGAAACCCATGAAGCGCAGCACGCTTGCTTTCTGCGTATGAAGTGAGATCCAGTGTCGAATAGTGATCGCCGTGCTCCGACATTGCCTTGATTGTTCCGGCAATGTCCGACTCACAACGCGCGCGTAGTTCAGCGTGCGTATGGATGTACAGGGGGTCAACGCCAACCGCGTCAACGCCCGCTGCCACTGCTTCGGCAACGAACGAACATGGGCCGGACGGGCAATCGAGAATCCGCTGCCCGGTCAGTGCTTGCAGCGTCATGCCGAACATGGCTTGGTAATCACTGGCCAGTCGACCGAAGAACTGCATGGAGTCGAGCCGAAGTGTGGGTGCGGTCATCCCTGTAGTGTGCCGTCCTTGGTGAATTCCTGCTGAGTCATTTCGCGTCATTCGCCGCCGCGCTACGCTTCGTTACATGCCCGATATCACGCTGAATCACCTGGTCGCAGACGTTTCGTCCGGAATAGTCCGCCCGTGTCAAGTCACGGTTCGCTCCGGTCGGATTGTTTCCATCGTTCCCAGCGCTGCCGCCATGCAGCCAGGAGTGCTCGTACCTGGATTCGTCGACGCACATGTGCACGTTGAAAGCAGCATGCTGCCGCCGTGGGAATTTGCGCGTGTAGCCATGCGCCATGGCACGGTTGCCTCAGTGAGTGACCCGCACGAGATTGCCAATGTCTTGGGTGAGCCAGGTATTCGCTTCATGATTGAGGACATTGCCGGTTCGCCATTTACGTGTTGGTTTGGTTGCCCATCGTGTGTACCAGCGACTTCCTTTGAGACCGCCGGTGCAACAATTGATGCCGATGCATGTGCGCGGCTCTTGGATGATCCAGATATTCACTACCTCAGCGAGATGATGAATTGGCCGGGAGCTATTGGTGCTGATGCGCAAGTGATGTCCAAGATCGCTGCTGCCCAATCGCGTGGCAAGCGCGTTGATGGGCATGCGCCGGGTCTTCGCGGGGAGCAAGCGCGCGCATACTTTGCACGCGGCATTGAGACGGATCATGAGTGTTTCACTCTTGATGAAGCGCGTGACAAGGCTGCGCTTGGCGTGAAGATTCTTATCCGCGATGGCAGCGCCGCTCGGAATTTTGAAGCACTGTGGCCGATGCTTGCCGAACATCCCGAGCTGTGCATGTTCTGCACAGACGACGCTCACCCAGACGATTTGCTGGTTGGGCACATTGACCGCCTGCTGGCCCGCGCCGTGGCGAAGGGAATCGATCCATTCGTGGCTCTGCGTGCCGCCACCGTGAATCCTGTTCGCCACTATGGATTACCGTGCGGCCTGCTTCGTGAGGGCGATCGCGCCGACATGGTGTTGGTGGAAGATCTTGTGTCTTTCAAGCCTGTTCGGACATGGATTGCGGGTGAATTGGTATCAGAGGGCGGGCGCTCTTGTATCGCGCCGCGGCCATCGCGGACACCGAACGCGTTCCGTGGCGGCGCTTTCGTAGCGAGTGACTTTTGCGTGTTGCCTCCGGTGCGCGGCGCAGGGAGTGACGCAAGTAACGCCCCAGTGATTGCCCATGCGATACTTGCGGAGGATGGGCAGTTAGTCACCGGATCCATCGACGCACCGATGCACGTCAGCAATGGAGTGATCGAGCCAGATCCATCGCAGGATCTCCTGCTGGTTGCCGTGGTGAATCGCTATTCCGCCGCCCCGCCAGCGATGGCGTTCATCCGTGGATTTGGGCTGACGCATGGCGCCATTGCCTCCAGCGTTGCACATGACTGCCACAATGTTGTTGCAGTAGGTGCCTCACGTGAAGCGGTGGCTCACGCAGTGAACGCCGTCTTTGCAGAGCGCGGAGGTCTTGCCGTTTCTGATGGAAGCGCCGCCGGCACGCAAACATTGGCGCTGCCGATTGCGGGATTGATGAGTGACCGTCCGGCGGAAGAAGTGGGGGCGGCCTATGCGCAACTCAGTCGAACTGCCAAGCTCTTGGGGTCACCCCTACGTGCGCCGTACATGACCGCTGGGTTCATGGCGCTGTTGGTGATCCCGGCGGTCAAACTCAGTGATCGGGGGCTGTTTGATGGAAGCAAGTTTGCGTTCACGCCCGCGGTGATCTGAGCACCGCCGTAGCGATATCGCGGGTGAGTTCCGCAACCAGTTTCGCCAGCATTTCGGTCGGCCATGCTCCATTTCCTGGAGCACCTTCAGCGATGTGCGCCGCTTGAAGTTGAACAGTGTTGGCCAACATGGTTGCCATGGAGCGGAACTCTGCGCCACTGAAGCCGCTGGCTGCGGCTGCGCTTGCCGGAGCTTGCGCCACTGCATCAAGGTCCAGTTCCAATGTTGCTTTACTACCAGCCAGGTGCGCCGCCGCTAGTTCAGCCATGCGCAGCGGCGTTACTCCGCCACGAAGCATGGATTCAAAGGTGAATGCCGCAGTGCTTGCATCGCTTTCAATGGCGGTGATGATTGACTGGGTCGCCCACGCTTCACTCATGCCAACCACCGCGTATCGATCCAGGTGACCATCAGCGCGCGCGTAGGTGAACGCGTTTCCGGAATGTCTGCCTTCGCATGGTCGGAGGTCGGCGTGCAGATCAATATTCACGCAGCCAAGCGACTGTCCTGAAGCGCGTGCGCATCCCGCAAGAATGCCGTATGCATTGTTATGGCCACCGCCAATCACAATCGGGACCACCCCCGAGCGGCGCAATGTTTCAATGACACCTGCCACACGGCGATCAATTTCGCTCACCATGTCACGCAGGGTCAGCAGGGCATCGGCTCGTGCCCGTGGTCCACCAATGGTGGCATCAATACCCTTGGCGGCTTTGTTCAGGTCGCGTAAATCAATGCATCCAGCGACCGCTACCGTCGCCCCATCTAAGAACGTGTTCGACTGCATGTTCAGGAAGCGCGGCAGAAACGCTCGCCACATACGGCGCGTGCCGCCGCGGCCGAGATTGGCGCGCACACCGATGTCTTCCGGGATTCCCACGAGCACAACCCGTGTTCCTGCCGGAATTTGCCCATCGGCCCCAACGATGCCGACCCGTTGCCCAAGACGCACCTCGCCGTCACGGAGGGTGGTCATCGTGCGGATTTCATCCGGGGTTGGTGTTCGCAGGTGTTCCACGCGCACAAGTGTACGAACCACCGAATGCCCGCGAGCCCTCAACCAGTCTGCCGGACGCCTGTATACGAAGGACATGGAACAGCCATCAGCCGCCGCATCAGAACCCACGCACGCGCCCGTGACCAGTGCCGTCCCCACGGTCACAGCCGGTCGCCGTGACTTTCTTCGCAATGCCATCATCGGTGGCAGCGCACTCACCGCGATGCGTGCCGCGTTTGCTGGACATGCGCTACCGATTGTGCAGTCCACAACCGCTGCACCAAGTGCAGGGGCGGCAGCCTCTTCGGGCAGCGTGGTGCCCGGCACCATCCGTCTCGCACATCTCACCGATATCCATGTGCAGCCGGAGCTCGGTGCCGAGGAAGGCATGGCCAGCGCCTTCAATCACGCGCAGACCATGAAGCC
>JBDKKN010000086.1:0-2581 GCA_039796075.1 Planctomycetota bacterium
GTTCAAGAACTCCTTGAGTTGGAAACGGGACCTTTGGAAGCGACATGATGGGCGTGATTTTTCAGTGAAGGAAGAAGAAAGAAAGAGGAAGAGGAAAGAGGAAAGAGAGGAAAGGAAAGCAATCAGGGGGCCCTCGCGACGCGAAACCCGACGGAGATGTCCGTGAAGTCGGGCGTGCTGTTGCCGCGGTACGAGGAGCGCACGCCGTTCGTGTAGTCGCCCCAGGACCCGCCGCGGAACACGCGGGAGTTACCAGACACCGGACCAAGCGGGTTCGTCTGCGCACCGCTCGAATACCCCTCGTACCAATCATTCACCCACTCCCACACGTTGCCTGCCATGTCATGCAACCCCAGTGCATTCGCAGCCTTCCCGCCAACGGCGTGTGTCTGGTTGCCCGAGTTGTAGTAGTGCCAAGCAATTATCCCCGCTTGGCTTTCATCATTTGTGCCATTCGGATACCCCGGCATCGAGTGGAACGCTGTCGTCGTATGCGCGCGATAGGCATATTCCCACTCCGCTTCGCTCGGCAGCCGCATACCCGTTGCACTCAGGAAGCTCTGAATGGTGTTCCAACTCACCTGCTCCACCGGGCGGTTCGCAGAATCGGAATACCCTTGGAAGTAACTCGGATTACTCCCCATCTTCGCCACCCACTGCCCCTGCGTCACTTCGTAGCGACCCAGGTAGAACGCGTGCGTCAAGGTCACTGAATGCACCGGCTCGGCCCAGCCTGCTTCGCCCATCACAAACGTCCCCTGCGGCACCAACACCATCTCCATCTGCGTCGCCGTGTCACGCACGCGCCACGGCCGCCCGGACGAAATGATCGCTGCGCGCAGCGTCGGGTTCGTCACCACCGCGGGGTTTGGGAAGTACTCCAACAGCGTCGCCCATGCGGGGGTACCTGCACACACTGCACCAAACGGCGTCACTCCCCAGTTCGCCAACAGCTTTCCAAGGTCCGCGCCGTTCACGAGTCCGTTACCGTCTAAATCCGCAAACGGATCCGCACTGCCCCAACTTGCAAGCAGGTATCCAAGGTCCTTACCGTCCACCGATCCATCAAGCCCGAAGTCGCCGCGCGCGTATTCGCACACGTCCGGCGTGCAATTCTGGTTGTCATCGGCGGCGGCATACTGCAAGATGTCACAGCGATCAAGCCGGCCGTTGGCATCGCAGTCGCGGTCAAGACCGGCGACGATATCACAGGTGTCCGGCACGCCGTTTTGGTTGCAGTCCGGCACAGTGCCCTGCGCGAGTTCCCAGTCATCAGGCAGACCGTTCCCGTTGCAGTCCTCGCAACTGTCGGGAGTGCCATCAAGGTCAATGTCGTTGGACGTGCCGCTGGCGATATCGCACGCATCCGGCACGCCGTTCTGATTGCAATCCGGCGCGCCGCCAGAAATGTCACACGCATCCGGCACCCCGTTCACGTTGCAGTCCGCCGCGGTGCCCGTCGCAATGTCGCAGGCGTCGAACACGCCGTTCCCGTTACAGTCCGGCGCGCCGCCGGCAATGTCACAGGTATCCGGCACGCCGTTCAGATTGCAGTCCGCCGCGGTGCCTTGGGCGATTTCCCAATCATCAGGGAGGTTGTTGGTGTTGCAGTCGGCCTCACACGAATCCGGCACGCCGTCAGCATCCACGTCGTAGGCGGTGCCGGCTGCGATGTCGCAGGAATCCGGCACGCCGTTCACATTGCAATCCGCCGCGGTGCCGGTTGCAATGTCGCAGAAATCAAGCGTGCCATTCTGGTTGCAGTCGGGGCTCACTGTGAAGGTGGCGATCACCTCACTCATCGCGCCCGGGCATTGGCTGGCATTCACCAATGTGTTGCCGACGATGGAGACCGTCATGGTGCCGCCGGTGCTGGCATCCACTAGCGCATTCCACTGCGCGGCCGTCAGCACGATGGTCGCCTGATCTGGTTGCGCGGGACAATCGCTGGCACCTTGCTGAAAGAGCGTGGAAGTGATCACCGTGCCCGCGAGGCGCAGCGTGGCAAACTCGGTGGCGAGGTTCAAGTCACCCACCGCCTTCACGGTGAGCCGCACCGGCCACAGCGAGCTACCCACGCCCGCCAACGTGCCTGATGCCGTCACGCCACTTCCAAATGCGCCCATGTTGCCAGTGGAGCGAGCCACCGACGACTGGCACGCATCGCCCACGCCGTTGGAGTCACAGTCCGACTGGTTGGCGTTGGCAATGAGTGGGCAGTTGTCTGTGGCATCCGGCACACCGTCACCATCCGAATCCTGCGCCCGCGCCGTGGGCGCGAGCGCCAGCGCTGCAGCGCAGGCCGCGAGTGCGGAGAGCGTTGTAAGCCAGTTGGACGAACGGAGCGAAAGGCCCGAATTGATCGACGAAAGCCAGGTGTGTGTGCGCGTTGTCATGTGTGGTCAGTCCTACTAAAGATCGTTAGCCCTAGATTGCCATCCCCCGCGTGTCCCGCTGGGAGTTCAAGAACTCCTTGAGTTGGAAACGGGACCTTTGGAAGCGACATGATGGGCGTGATTTTTCAGTGAAGGAAGAAGAAAGAAAGAGGAAGAGGAAAGAGGAAAGAGAGGAAAGGAAAGCA
>JBDKKN010000087.1:0-14975 GCA_039796075.1 Planctomycetota bacterium
GCTTAGCCTCGGGCGAATCTGTTCGTCCGGTTGGCACCCACGGGGCGTACGTCCAACTGCCGGACTTCTCAGTTTCACACGCCGCTTACCGAGGATCCCGTGCTCACTGCGGGGGCTCGCAAACGCAGGACGCGTGCATGCCAGGGCTTGCGGAACACCCCCATCTGGCCGCAGGCGCCGGAGAGGATAGGGCCGCGCTCAGCGGCCATCCTCGTAAGGCGGATGCGGACCAGTACGAAAGCGTGTTGCATCAGGGCCAGCACGAAGGCTTGATGCAAAATGCGCTACCTGGCCGCAGGCGCCGGAGAGGACAGGGCCGCGCTCAGCGGCCGTCCTCGTAAGGCGGATGCGGGCCAGTCGGCGGGCGTGATGCAACATCGCCGGCAAGCACGCAGGCGCAATGCCACAACGCACAAAACCAAGTGAATTCTCCCCAAACCTGATTCCAACATCAAACCAAGCAAGCATTTGAGTTGCTTCGCGTACCCTGCCCGATTCCCCTATGCCTATTGCCACGCTCACCAACGTCCGTTACGGCTTCGGCACTCACATCGTGCTCGACGGTGCCACTGTGTCGATCGAGCCCGGTGAGAAGGTTGGGCTGGTCGGTCGCAACGGCGGCGGCAAGAGCACGCTCATGAAGCTGATCGCCGGTCTGTGGCAAGTGGACTTTGGAACCCTGGCGCTTGCCCGCGGCACGCGCGTTGGTTACCTAGCGCAAGACCCAAAGCTTGAGCCAACGGACACGCTTCGCCATGCGGCCGCGCGTGCGTTCGAGCACCTTGACAGCCTGCATCGTCAGATGGAAGAGATTTACGAGTTGATGGCTAAGCCCGACGCGGACATCGACCTGCTGATGAAGCGCCAGGTGAAGATCGAAGAAGAGATCGAACGCGCTGGCGGTTACGCCATCGATCACAAGATTGATGAAACGCTGCACGGCCTGGGGTTCACCGATGAGCAATTCTCGGTGTTGGTTTCCAAGATGTCCGGCGGTCAGCGCGCGCGCGTGGGACTTGCACGACTGCTGCTTGAACAACCCGACATCTTGCTGTTGGATGAACCAACCAACCATCTGGATATCGAAGGTCGCCGCTGGCTAGAGAATTTCTTGGCCAATGAGTATCCCGGTGCAGTTCTGGTAGTCAGCCATGATCGACGGCTCTTGGACGCAGTGGTGCACCGCATCATTGAAGTGGATCAAGGGCGCATCATTGAATATCCCGGCAATTACCGCGATTTCATCAACCTGCGCCGCGAGCGCATGATGAACAGCCAGCGCAGCCACGAGAAGCAACTTGGAAAGATCCGCGCCGAAGAGCAGTACATCCTGAAATACAAAGCTGGCCAGCGAGCCAAGCAAGCGCGCGGCCGCGAAACACGGCTCGAGCGCTTCAAGCGTGATGAACTGGTTGACCGCCCAGCTGAACTGGATGTCATGAGCCTTGAACTTCCCAAGGCACCGCGCGTCGGCGACTATGTCATGCGCGGCGCGGGACTTTCGAAGAGTTACGGTGACAAGGTCCTCTTCAATGAGTTGGACTTTGCAATCAAGCCGCTCGACCGTATCGGAATTGTTGGTCCCAACGGCGCCGGCAAGACCACACTGGTGCGCGCACTGCTTGGCGATCTGCAGCCTGATGCCGGCGAGCTGAAGGTGAGCCCGCAGATCAAGGTGGGCTACTTCCGGCAGACGCAAGAGCACATTGACCCCATGCTGACCGTGTGGGAATATTTGCAGCGAGTGATCGCTTCCAATGAAGGTGGACTCCGCGCAAGTGAGCAGCAGGCGCGCAATCTGGCCGGCGCATTCCTGTTCTCTGGCCCTGAGCAAGAGAAATGCGTTGGCAATCTCTCCGGTGGCGAGCGCGGTCGCATGGTGATTGCCGGCATCGTCAGCGCTGCCAACAACCTGATCGTCTTGGATGAGCCGACCAACCACTTGGATATTCCCAGCGCAGAACGCCTGGAAACAGCCCTTTCCATGGATCCGAAGGACGGCGGCTATGACGGCGCGCTCATCCTGATTAGCCATGATCGAGCGCTTCTCTCCGCATGTTGTGATCGACTGCTGATTCTTGATGGCGAAGGCAACGCCCGCGACTTTGACGGTGGCTGGGACGAATGGGAAGCGAAGGAAGCTGAAGAGCGCTCGCAACGTGACGCGGTCGAACGCGCCGCTGCTGATCGCGAGAAAGCAAAGACCGAGCAACGCGCGCGACCAGAGTCGTCCGTGAAGAGCGGTTCAGCTTCCAAGGGTCCCAGCAACAACAAGGGTGCCGCCAACAACAAGGTGAACGCCACGCCAAATTCAAAGGGATCATCAAGCGCCACTGCGGGCGATCCAAAGATTGCGCGCATGAACCTTGAGCAAATCGAGGCTCGTATCACCGCCATCGAAACGCGCACGCGCGCCATCGATACTGACCTGATGAACCCAAAGGTCTACGCGGATTCCGCAAAGTCGCGCACACTCACTCAGGAACGCGAACGACTCCAGCAAGAACTGGAGCCGCTGGAGTTTGAGTGGAGCCGGCGCAGCGAGTAATCAGCTGCTCATGACAACTTTGCCATCACTGTCGACCAATTCCATGGTTCCGAATTTTAGTAGACCGGCATTGTCCAAGGCGAGTTTGAATTCTGCACCCCAAATTCCGTGCACCGCCACGAACGTTCCGACGGTGGTGATGACATTGAGATCCGACCGATGCCGCAAGGTGTATTTGCCTGTTTTCACACCAATCGCAATACCCATCAGGGTGCCATTGGTGGTGTCCACGGCCAAAGTCAATGTGCCGGACTCGGTGGTGGCGGTTACATCCTTGCTGCTTAGCCCGCGCAGGAAGCTAGCCCTCTCAAACCGTGTCAGTGCGCCCGGGTGATCCAGGGATTCAAAGATCTGTCTCGGCGACGCATTACCCAGCGCATACTCCGAAACCTTCAGCGCAAAGCCACTGTTGAGTAACTGGAACACCAACGCCACCGTCAACGCCGCAGTCAAAGCGATCGAGGCGGCACGCCAGTAGTACGAACTGACCGTGAACCGCTCGACATCCTTGCGGAGGACAGCGAGTTCCATTGCCTGCTCAACCAAGTCCTTGGTATCGACCGAACGCGCCACGCGGCGACTGCCGCGCGATGCCATCCGTCCAATCAGGGCGATCGGTGCAAACTGTGATTCTTGCTGCTCAATGGCGGTCATCACCCGTGTCAGCGTCTGTAATTTCAGTTCGGGGGACGGCTCTTCCGTTGCCAAGAACGCCGGGTCGGCAACCGCCGCCGCCTGGATGACCCGCAACTCTGCCTGCAGCGCTGCTGGCGAATCACGGAACGCGCGATCAAATTGCGCCGCATCGACATCATCGAGCAAGCCCAAGGCGTCGAGCACGGCAAGTGCTCGCAAGTCGGGTCCACGCCCTGCTTCGGGTGTCATTCGGTCACTGTAATTGTTGCCATCATTGAACTGCATCAAATCCCCTTGTGTTACTGCTGACCCATTCGTAGGCCACGATCGATCGGCTCCCTTAAGCCGAAGAATCTTGTCCATGATTTTTGTTATCAGACATGAGGCGATCACGGAGCCGAGCAAGCCCTCGGCTGAGGGCGCTCTTCACCGTTCCAAGCGGAGCATTGAGCTGCTCGCTCACCTCACGGAGGGTGAACCCTTGAATGTAAGTCCGCTCGATCACCACGCGTTGCAATTCCGGCAGTTCAGCCACCCGCCGTTGCAGAATCTCCAGGTCATGATTTCCACCCACATCACGCGGCGGCATCACCACCGGCCCAAGGAAATCGACCGATGAATCCAGCCCTAATTGCTCCGGCCGCGCACTCTTACGCCGTAACCGGTCGATCAAATGCCGGCGAGAAATCAGCATGACCCACGTCACCAATTTGGCGCGATTGGGGTCAAACCGGTCCGCGGTCTGCCACAGACGAATAAAGGTCTCCTGAACCGCGTCCTCAGCCTCTGCTCGGGAGGGCATCATTTGCCGGGATGTCTTGTAAACCAGCCCCACAAAGCGGTCGTACAGCTCCGCCATGGCCGCTTCGTCGCCCTCGCCGACCTTCTGCATCAAGAGCCAGTCATCATGTTCAGCAGGTTCCAAGGGTTCTCCCTTCCGCAAGGCGCATTGATCGGGCCGACAACACAGAGTGTGCCTCCGACTCTCGGGGATTGAGACGCTATTCCGCCAGAATTCGTTCAGATTTCGATTGAGTTTCGCTCAGATGGTGGCAAACTACACATGGCTGCTGCTGTGCGTGCCCTCCCAGCCCTCTGCGAACTACGTGATGACCAAGAAGACAGGTCTCCCATATTCGTTGTTCCATCAGCCGTCTCGCAGCGGCGCGAGCGATGCTTTCGCCTCGCAGCGTGCCTTCACTGTCATTGAACTGATCGTCTGCATGGGTATCGTCGCAGTGTTGTGCGGCATCCTGCTGCCATCGCTGCGCGCAGCACGGGAGGCGTCGTGCAAACTCAACTGCAACTCCAACCAGCGTCAGATTGGTACGGCGATCGTGGCATACGGCATGCAGTCAGACAGCCGGATTCCACAGAGCGTCCATGCCATGGGCGAGCATCCACTGCGACGAGAGTTGATGGCTTCACGCGTGCAGGACGGCGGCCTACCGGGCAACGCTGGCTGGGACGGACTGGGACTATTGGTAAGGGGTGGATACCTCGGCAACTGCCAATGCCTGTACTGCCCAAGTCATCACGGCGACCATTCCTTTGGTCGCTACGCAGACGACTACGCAAACAAGGACTCGGCAAGTGTGCAGATCTATACGAACTATCACTACTCCGGGCACATCCTTCGGCAGGTGGGCGCAGGACTGGACGACTCCCGTCAGACAGCCATCACCATCGACTCCGGCAGTGATGTTCTCCTCCTCACCGATGGACTGCGAACCCGTTCCGATTTCAATCACGAAACCGGTCTCAACCGAATGATGGCTGACCTCAGCATCGAGTGGTGGGCTGACACGGGCAATCAGTTGCGCAACAAGCTTCCGGCGAATGCGCTCATCGCAGGTGCATCATCAGCAGCACCGATAAACTACGACACCATCTGGGATGCAATCAACCCACAGCCGCCAAGTGGTGAGAACCCCTGATGCAGCGACGCTGCGCAGCCGTCGACTCGCGCTGACCACCGCCCCGCCGTGATGCGCGATCGGCGATCACTGCTGGCCTCTACTTCTCAACACGCGGATTCGTCAGCACCCCCTGCTGCGCCCGGTGTTCGCTAAATCCCAAGTCAAACGTGCGATATCCGCGCCACGCGAGCCGCTCACCTGCCAACATCTGATCGATCCGCAACAGCGCCCACGGACGTTCAAAGGTGCACAGCCAACCGCTCGCACGCCATGGCGGGGCGGGACTACAACCGTTGGCAAGTTCGGCGAGCACCCAACTGCCGGGCGTGCAATTGCAGTCACCAAGGACAACATCCGGCGCCGCCGGCAACGCCACGCGTCGTAGAACATCACGCACTGCGTTCGCCAATCGACCGCGCGCCACCCAGGGAGCCGATGGCATGTCAACGGCAAGAATGTGAATCGGCGCCCCGGTGGGTGACTGCACCACCATCCACGCGAGCCACACCGTACCGATGCGCGCGATCGATTCATGACACAGGATGCGGCACTCCAAAATGGGAAGGCGCGAAGCAATGGCAACAACTCCAAGGTCAACGCTGCGCATTCCATCCGGCAGCCACTCATCACGAGCAGCCGATCGGAACATTGAACCTGGTCCGCTGATGACTGCAACATCGCCAATCACCCCTGCCAGCGCACGACCACACGCAAGCGCATGGTCACCCGGCCACTGCGGATTCCAATGAGTAATCACCACATCGTCAGACGTAGCAGTGGCCGCTACTGGTTGCCAACCAACATCATGGCGAAGGAATCGCGCCGCGCTCCAGACCGTGACGGCAGTCAGTGCAATGCACAAGGCGCGCGCCGGTAACGGCGTTCCATATGATCGCCGCGCTACCCACGCGCCGAAAGCAAACACCACGAACATGACCCACGCCGGCACCCAGAACACGCACTGGCTCCAGACCCACTGATCACGTGCAATCTGCGCGGCGATCCAGATGGCGGCAATGAGTGATACGGGAAGCACCGCCATCACCGCCAGTGCAAATGCCCAGCCGTTCAACGGTTGACGTGTTGGCTTCGGCGCCATCACGCTGGCACCGCTCCCGCGAGCGCCGCCAGCGCTGGCAATACGCGCGCTTCCAAGCCGCGGGCCGTACACACGATGCCGACATTCGCAGCGAGCGTTTCGCCGTGCGAGAAATCAAGTTCGCGCCCGTGCGCGTCGGTGATGCACGCGCCCGCTACTTCTGCAATCAGCGTCCCGGATGCGTGATCCCAGATGCACTCCGAATGTCCGGGCGCGCGCGGCATCCGTATCACTAAATCAGCATCGCCGCGCGCCAGCAGCGCGTATTTGCACTGGCTATCCATCTCTTGATTGGTGAACGGGCCAAGTGCCGCAATGCACGGCTCGAGCCGCGAAGGTACCGCACTCTTGCTGCGATTCAGTGAACGCGCCCAACGCGGAGCCGATCCGTTCCATGCGTGGAGTATCAAACGCGACTGCGCCGCGCCCGAAGCATCGCATTCGAACGCGCCCGTGCCACGCGCTGCCGCGTAGATCACGCCAGGTCCATCCGTGTGCACTGCCATGTCACCACGCGGACCCATGCGCGGGCAACCCAACACGCCCACGGTGGTGCGGCTTCCTTCAATACGTGCCAGGCACACCGAGCACTGCATGCCCAGAAGAAATCCTTTCGTTCCATCAATCGGGTCGATCGTCCAGTACGGCTCGCCAGCGCGTGGTGCATCACCATCAATCATGCGCAGTGCCGCAGCGCGATCGCGCCAGCCGAGCATGCTGCGAATGGCATCCACGACCAGTCGCTCAACGTCGGGGCGCCCGCTGCTGGCCAACACATCAGCGTGCTCTTCTCCGAACAGCGGAACGCGTCCATCCGCGGAGCGAGCGCGCAGTCCTGCCACCACCAGCGCTTGCAACACATAGTCAGCAGCGGTCACGGGCGAACCGTCGCCCTTCTGAATGGGCGGCACCGATGCCAACGTCTCGCCAAGAAGCCGGGCTGCGGGAAGCGCGGGAACCACGGCGGCAATCGCGGCGGCCAACACGCTGTCACTTGGAACGTGCGGCATCGGTTCTGAGCAAGAGTGCATGGATCGGTCCGGTACGGATGTCATTGGGGTTACCGATCCTAGAGTGGAACTCCAGCGTGGAACTCCTGCGTGGAATTCCAGCGTGAAAGTCCACCGGCAACCGCCCCCGCGCCCCGCGTTCGTACCGGGTGCTGCCAGAACGGCAGATCCCCGCCACCGCGACACCGAATGGGACAGGAAATCGGCCCGTTTCACCCTAAATTGGCGCCCCACGGACTGGCACGCGGGTTGCTTTATCACCATAGCGCGGGCACAAGGCCCCCTCCCCCACCAACGAACCAACCTTACCGAAAAGGAATCAACTCACTATGTCAACCAAATCAATCATCATCGGGATCGATCTCGGCACCACCAACAGCGTGGTGGCCGTCATGGAAGGCTCCCAGCCCAAGGTCATCATCAACTCCGTCGGTCAGCGCACCACCCCCTCGGTGGTTGGCTTCACCGAGAAGGGCGAACGGCTCGTCGGCCAGATCGCCAAGCACCAGCAGATCACCAACCCCAGCAATACCGTCTTCAGCATCAAGCGCTTCATGGGCCGCCGTCACAGCGAGGTGGGTCACGAAGAGAAGTTGGTGCCCTACACCATCAAGGGTGCACCGGACGAAATGGTGAAGGTTGGCATCCGCGGCAAGGACTACTCCCCACCGGAAATCTCCGCCATGATCTTGGCCGACCTCAAGCGTCAGGCCGAAGAGTTCCTTGGCGAAACCGTCACCCGCGCAGTCATCACCGTGCCCGCATACTTCAACGACGCGCAACGTCAAGCCACCAAGGACGCTGGCGAAGTTGCCGGCCTCAAGGTCGAGCGCATCATCAATGAGCCAACGGCCGCCGCACTCGCCTACGGTCTTGAGAAGAAGACCAATGCGAAGATCGCGGTCTTTGATCTCGGCGGCGGAACGTTCGATGTGTCCATCTTGGATATTTCCGACGGCGTGTTCGAAGTGCTCTCCACGAACGGCGACACCCACCTCGGTGGTGACGACTTCGATCAGAAGCTCATCGACTTCTTGGCCGAAGACTTCCGCAAGAAGGAAGGCATTGATGTCCGCAAGGATCCGATGGCTCTGCAGCGCCTCAAGGAAGCTGCCGAGAAGGCCAAGATTGAACTCTCTACTCAGGTAGAGACCACCGTCAACTTGCCATTCATCACTGCGGACCAGAACGGTCCGAAGCACTTGCAAGTCACGCTGACGCGCGCCAAGTTTGAAGAACTCTGCAAGGACCTGTTCGAGCGTCTTGCTGCACCGTGCGAGAAGGCACTTGCTGATGCCAAGCTCAAGCCATCCGACGTACAAGAGATCGTCATGGTTGGTGGTTCGATTCGCATCCCCAAGGTGCAGGAAATCGCCAAGAAGATCTTCCACACGGACAATCTTGACAAGAGCATCAATCCTGACGAAGTGGTCGCTATCGGCGCAGCCATCCAGGGCGGCGTGCTCATGGGTGACGTGAAGAACGTGGTGCTCTTGGATGTCACCCCGCTCTCACTCGGCGTGGAAACCCTCGGCGGTGTGATGACCAAGCTCATCGAACGCAACACCACCATCCCGACCTCGAAGAAGGAGATCTTCTCCACTGCGCAGGACAATCAGAACGCTGTGACGATCGTGGTGCTGCAGGGCGAGCGCCAAATGGCTGCGGACAATCGCGTCCTGGGACGCTTCGACCTGCAGGGCATTGCAGCCGCACCGCGCGGCGTGCCGCAAGTCGAAGTGGAATTCTCGCTGGATGCCAACGGCATTCTGAATGTCATGGCCACCGAGAAAGCCACTGGCAAGAAGCAGGAAATCAAGATCACCGGCTCGAGCGGTATCTCCAAGGACGAAGTGGAGCGCATGCGCAAGGATGCCGAAGATCACGCCACCGCCGACAAGGCGCGTCGCGAGCTCGTCGACACCAAGAATCGCGCGGAGCAGGTGGCATACCAAGTCAAGAAGCAGCTTGAGGAGATGGGCGCGAAGGTCCCAGCCGAAAGCCGCAACAAGATTGAAAGTGCGCTCAGCAACCTTGAGGACAAGCTGAAGGGCGACGATCAAGCCGCTATCGAAGCTGCGCTCAACAACCTGATGAACGCCTCGGGCGAACTGCAGCAAGCTGCGGGTGCCGCGGGCGCAGGAGAACCGGGCGCCGCTGGTGGAGCTGCCGGAGCTGCTGGATCATCCGAAGGCGGACCCAAGAAGGACGACGTCATCGACGCCGAGTACGAAGTAACCGACGAGAAGAAGTAATTATGCGTGGCTAGCGGCAAGGCTCCCCTTGCCGCTAGCCTGCATTGCTTCGGTACCGCTCCGCACAGCCTGCTGCGCAACTTCGCGCATCACGCCGACCCGGGCGCAACGCCGCATGCACCATGCAGATCATCAAGGGTATTGCCGTCAGCCCCGGCATCATCGTCGGACGCGCATTCTTGGTGGGAACGGCCGAACAGGTCGTCCCACACCGCATCATCGATCCAGCAGAAGTCACCGCGCAACATGCGCGGCTGCACGCTGCACTTGCTGCAGCCAGCGCTGAAATCGATGAGTTGCGCGAACGTACTCGCCGCGAACTCGGCCCCGAGCCAGCCAAGATCTTTGAGTTCCATGCCGGGCTCCTGCGCGACCGCGTGTTGGTCTCCGCGGTTGAGCGCCGCGTCGCCAACGATTTCGTGACTGCCGAACAGGCGGTCGCTGATCAGTTCCGCGTCTTGGTTGATCAATTCAATCGCATGGGCAATGAGGTCTTCGAACAAAAGGCCAATGACATTCTGGATCTGGAACGCCGCGTGCTCGGCCGACTGATGGGCGAAGAGAAGAGCCGACTGGCGCAGCTTGATGCACCGGCCATTGTGATTGCCCATGAACTGACGCCAAGCCAAGCGGCTGGCATGGACCGCAGCAAAGTCATCGCCATTGCCACTGACCTCGGCGGGCGTACTGGACACACATCGATCGTGGCGCGCGCGCTCGGCTTGCCAGCGGTGGTTGGTTGCCAGCGGCTTTCAGTCGAAGTGGAAGACGGCGATCAACTGATTGTTGACGGCAACGATGGCGTTGTCATTCTTCGACCGGATTCGCGCACGCTTGAGGAGTACCGCCGTAAGCAAGAGCGCTCGCAACGTTCACGCGCGGCAATGCGCGAACTCTCCGGGCACGAGGCGGTCACCAAGTGCGGCGCGCGTATCCAACTCATGGGCAACATTGAGTTCCCAGAGGAAGTGGAATCGATGCTCGCCAACGGCGGCGATGGGGTTGGCCTCTACCGAACCGAATTCCTCTGGCTTACCCGCAAGGAGCCGCCTACTGAGCAAGATCACATGGACGCGTACCTGCGCGCCATCACCCTGCTCAAGGGCAAGCCGCTCACCATTCGCACCTGCGATCTTGGCGCGGACAAGTACACACAGGCGCAAATGGAAGAGCCGGAGCGCAACCCCTTCTTGGGCCTGCGCTCCATCCGGCACTCCTTGGCGAACCCCGCCGAGTTCAAGTTGCAGTTGCGCGCCATCCTGCGGGCCAGCGCCCACGGACCGGTCAAGATGATGTTCCCGCTGGTCTCCAACCTCATGGAGCTCCGCCAAGGCAAGCTCATGCTGGCGGACATCAGCGAGGAATTGGAGGACGAAGGCATCGCCTTTGACCGGCACATGCCGGTTGGGGTGATGATCGAAGTGCCCTCCGCGGCCCTGATGGCCCGGGTATTTGCCGCCGAAAGCAACTTCTTTTCCATCGGCACCAACGACCTCGTCCAGTACACCCTGGCGGTCGACCGCGGCAACGAGCGGGTGGCGCATCTCTACCAATCAGCCCATCCGGCGGTTGTTTATCTGGCCAAATCGATCGTCCGTGCCGCCCGCAGCGCCCAGATCGACTGCAGCCTGTGCGGTGAGATGGCCGGCGAACCGCTATTTTCCATGTTGCTGTTAGGCATGGGTTTGCGTACACTCTCCATGGTTCCTGATCAGATCCCCGTCATCAAACGAGTGATCAGATCAGTGACAATTGAACAATGCGAACACCTGGCCCGAAGGGTCGGTTCGTTCGACTCGGAGCGTCAGGTTGAAACAGCCTTGCGTGACGAACTCAGGAAACTTGATCCCGATGTATTTGGACAGTGGGTGTCCGAATAAGTACGGATCGCGGCTCCAAGGCGCGTGCCTCGAGCCAAGTAAGGACAACGGGTTGAACCGTCGCTCGAAACGACAGGTCTGCCCCACGGTGCGAAGCGGGACGATGCCCTTCCGGCGTTGACCCCCGACCCTCGGCGTGGCGGACCCCAAGAGCGCTCCATAGCGGAGCGCGCGAGACGACGGCACCCAGGCGGAACACACGGTGCGATTAACGAGCTTGTGTCACACAAATCCGACGGACCAACCGTCGCCCGAATTGGATCGATCATCGATGAACATCGATGGTCATGGATCCACCGGGCGCGCTTGTTCATTCGTCGAGTGCTGACTGACACGGACTTGCACTTGAAGGTTCCGCCACGAACCGCCGCTCGACGCGGCAAGGATTGAACGTGGCAGACGCCGATACCAAGCATGACAAACTCGAACCGCACGACGGGGATTCCAACGGAGCCAACTCCGAAGGGCATCACGCCGAGCACGAGCACGAACACGACACCGAAGAAGAAAGCGCGTCGATCGACTCGGCCGCCTTCGCATCACTCGAGGCGCTTGAGAGCGGAGAGGATGCCCCCATCCTTCCGGTCCGGGCCATCGATGACGAGGAATCGGAAGGCGCAGAAGCGTCGGCCGATGACTCAGATAACTCAGAGGATGAGACTGAAGGCGAGTCTGACGATGAGTCCGATGACGATTCTGAAGACGATTCCGAAGACGACTCCGAAGACTCGGAAACCTCCGCTTCCGACGAGGATGGTGACGCATCCGCCGATACCGCCGAAGACGGCAGCAAGCGCCGCCGCCGCCGCGGGGGTCGTGGTCGCAAGAAGGAAACCCAGCAGAGCGCACCGGCTGGCTCCAAGCGCCGGCAACTGATTGTGGTCAACGATGTTCCGGGTGAAGAGTGCCGCATTGCGGTCCTTGAAGACGGACGCCTTGAGCAGATCTTCGCCGAGCGCGAAAACACCGCCACCCACGTCGGCAACATCTACAAGGGCCGCGTCATGAATGTGGAGCCCGCCATCCAGGCGGCGTTCATCGACTTCGGCGAAGGCCAGAACGGCTTTCTGCACATCAGCGATCTGCACCCGCAGTACTTCCCCGGCGAAGAGCGCACGGAGCGCGTCGGCAAGAAGATTGCGCGCCGCGATCGTCCACCGATTCAGGAAGCGCTCAAGCGCGGCCAGGAAGTGATCGTGCAGGTCCTCAAGGAAGGCATTGGCACCAAGGGTCCAACACTCACTAGCTACGTGTCCATCCCGGGTCGCTTGCTGGTGATGATGCCGCAGATGGACAAGGTTGGCGTCAGCCGCAAGGTAGAAGACGAAGACCAGCGTCGCGAAATGCGCCGCATCTTGGACAGTTTGGAACTGCCAACGGGCTTCGGATTCATTCTGCGCACTGCTGGCTTCGACCGCACCAAGACGGAACTGCAGCGCGACGCCATTTATCTGCAGCGCCTGTGGCAGGCCATGGAGCGACGCATGAGTTCCACCGGCGCGCCCTGTGCCCTGTACACGGAAAGCGATCTGCTGGTTCGCACCATCCGCGACATCGCCGACGACAGCGTCGATGCCATCGTGGTGGACAGCGAGAGCGCGTTCACGCGTGCCAAGACCTTCTTGCAAGTGGTGGCGCCGATCAACGCGCCGCGGCTTCTGTACTACGACCGCATTGCGCCAGTCTTCGAAGCGTTCGGCGTTGAGCGGCAGATTGAGCAGATTCACGCACGTGAAGTGCCGCTGCCATCGGGCGGCGCACTGGTCATTGACCAGACCGAAGCAATGGTGGCGATCGATGTGAACAGCGGCAAGAGCCGCAGTGCACGCGATAGTGAGACCAACGCCTACAACACCAACCGCGAAGCCGTTGATGAAATCGCTCGCCAGTTGCGCCTGCGCGACTTGGGCGGAATCATCGTCAACGACTTGATCGACATGCGCATGTCCAAGCACCGGCGCGAGATTGAAGCGCGCTTGGAAAGCAATCTGCGCCGCGATCGTGCCAAGACCACCACGCTGGAGATTTCTGACTTCGGCATGATTGAGATGACCCGCCAGCGCATGCGCCCGGGCCTGCACAAGGCGCACTTCATGGACTGCCCGCACTGTCACGGCGCCGGCGAAGTCCGCGTGCCCGACGCAGTGGCTGCCGACATTCTGCGTCGCATCGCCCTGTTCTTCTGCCACGACCGCATTGCGCGCGTCGAGGTGGTGTGCAGCGCGCGCGTTGCTGGAGTGTTCCTGAGCACGCGCCGCAATGCGCTTCATGAACTTGAAGAGCGCTCCGACAAGCGCGTTGATATTCGCATCAGCGAAGCTTTCGCCATGGATCGCGTTGAGGTGTATGCCTACGACGACCGCGGTGCGGACATTGAGCTTGATCGCCTACCGCGCGTTCCGGCTCCACGCCTTTCGGATTTGCCGGACAGCGTGGTGGTTTCTGACGATGATGATGGTGATGACGATGTGGTGGACGGAGGCGGACATCGCCGCCGCCGCCGTCGTCGTAAGCCTGCGCCGGCGGATGCAACGGCTATGGCACTCGCTGGTGGATTTGACGATCTGCCAACCCCAACTGCCAACGAACCAAGCGTTTCTGAACTCATTCGTCGCTCGGACGCTGAGCGCGAAACGCGCCGTCGCGAGGACGATGTTCGTAAGCGTGAAGAAGATGCGCGCCGCCGCGAAGAGGACACGCGCAAGCGTGAAGAAGATGCACGACTTCGGCAAGAGGCCGCTCGTGAACGGCAAGAAGCTGCACGCGAACGCCAAGAAGCTGCAGCAGCGCGAGCTGTTGAACGCGCCGCTGCTCGCGAGGCACGCGATGCTGAACGAGCCACGCGCGTTGAAGCTGGACTTGATGTTGCTGACCTCGACGAAGCAGACGCTGTGGATGCCGCCGAAGAGGCCGCGCTCGCACTGGAACGTGAACAATCGGGTGGTAATCGCGGTCAAGGCAATCGCGGCGAAGGCGATGGCGAAGCCGGTCGCGGTAGGCGCCGACGTCGGCGTCGTGGTCGCGGACGCGGTGGCGATCGTGATGACGAAGCGCCAGCCAACGGAAACGGTAGCGGTAATCGTCAAGGCGGACGCAATGCTCCACGCAACGAGGCAGCTGGTGCACCAGCCGGCGCGCGAGCTGAAGGCGATGCAGGCGGCGAAGGCTCCGAAGGCGGCGAAGCTGGTGAAGGCGCGCCACGTGGTGATGGCGGCGAAGGCAGCGAAGGCGGAGAGGACGGACCGCGCAAGCGTCGTCGTCGACGTCGTCGCGGCGGTCGCGGACGCGGTGGCGATCGGGCCGAAGGCGCAGAGGGCGCACCTTCGAGTGACGGCAGTCCAGCCGCAGCAGGTGACGCGCCGGAATCTCGCCCTCGAAGCCAACCATTGGGCGTACCTCCGGGATCAGGCGGCGGACGTACCCCACGCGAACCACGTGAGCCACGCGGCGACCGTGGACCGCGTGAACCACGCGAACCGCGCGAACCGCGCGGCGACCGTGGGCCGCGTGAACCGCGTGGCGACCGCGCCCCGCGCAACGACGCACCAGCACAACCGCCGGCTGCACCAGCGGCAACCCCAGGCACGGACACGCCACTCGGCGCCGCAAAGAAGACCATTCGAAGCGT
>JBDKKN010000088.1:0-7094 GCA_039796075.1 Planctomycetota bacterium
CCGGCCTTCGTTGATATGCGTACCTACCGCTACAAGGGTCACTCCATGAGCGATCCGCGCAAGTACCGCACCAAGGAAGAGGAAGAGGTCTTTGAGACGCACGACCCAATTGGTCGTCTTGAAGCGCGTCTTAAGACCGCTGGACTGCTGACAGACGACAGTCTGAAGGCCATGCAGAAGGGTGTGCGCGAGACCGTGCGTGACGCCATTACCTGGAGCGATGAGAGCCCAGTTCCGCCGATGGCGGAGCTGTATCACGACGTCTTTGTAGAGCCATGGGGTCCGTACACCGGCAGCAGTCAGCCCGCGATGAACGGTGGAACGGCAAATCTGCCTTCCATGCGCACGATTGATACCAAGGAGGAGTTGTCATGAGTGCAGTGCGTGAAATTGAATACCGTGATGCCCTTCGCGAAGCAATGAGCGAGGAAATGCGCCGTGATAAGCGCGTCTTCCTGTTGGGTGAAGAAGTTGCCGAATACAACGGCGCTTACAAGATCAGCCGTGGCATGCTTGAGGAATTCGGGGCGCGCCGCGTGATTGACACGCCTATCTCGGAGAGTGGCTTCGCTGGTCTTGCCATCGGTGCGGCCATGATGGGCCTCAAGCCAGTGGTGGAGTTCATGAGTTGGTCATTCAGCCTAGTGGCTGCTGACCCCATCTTGAACAACGCGCCGAAGATGCTGTACATGTCCGGCGGTCAGTTCGGCTGCCCGGTGGTGTTCCGTGGCAACGACGGCGCGGGCGGTCAGCTCGGCAGCACCCATAGTTGGTGTGTTGAAGGTCTGTTCTCCAACGTCCCCGGCATCAAGATCGCCATCCCTTCCAATCCGTACGACGCGAAGGGTCTGCTCAAGACTGCCATCCGCGGCAGTGACCCGGTGTTCTTCTTGGAGAGCGAGCGCATGCTCGGCAACAAGGGTGAAGTGCCGGAAGAGGAGTACCTCATTCCATTTGGTCAGGCAAAGGTGATCCGTTCTGGCACCGACTGCACACTGGCAAGTTGGGGTCGCCCCGTGTTTTTCTGCATGGAAGCAGCTGAAGAAATGCAGAAGTTGGGCATTTCCTGCGAAGTGATCGATCTGCGCACCGTTCGTCCCTTGGACATTGGAACAGTGGTTCGCAGTGTGAAGAAGACTGGCGCGTGCGTGGTGGTTGACCAGTCCTGGAGCTTTGGTAGCCCCGGTAGTGAACTGGCATCGCAGGTGCATCGCCACTGCTTTGACGATCTTGACAACTATGTACACCGCGTTCATTCCGCGGATGTGCCCACTCCGTATGCCACGAACCTTGAGCAGGAATACTTGCCGAATGCGCGCAAGATTGCCGAAGCTGTTCGTAGTGCCACATACAACCTCTGACCCGCAGCTGCTGAACAGGATTCCCATGCCGATTAATGTGACTATGCCCCGCCTCTCCGACACTATGGAGCAGGGCACTGTCGTCAAGTGGTACGTCAAGGTGGGCGACAAGGTCGCCTCCGGACAAGTGATCGCCGACATTGAAACTGACAAGGCCACCATGGAGCAGGCGGTCTTCGATGAAGGCATCATTGCCAAGTTGGTGTGCCCTGAAGGCAAGCAGGTCAAGGTTGGAGACGTGATTGCGGTACTCGCTGAGGACGGCGAATCCGTGTCGGATGCTGCGGCAGCGAGCAGTGCGGCGCCGGCGCCGGCGCCGCGTGGTGAAGTGAGTGCAGCCACGGTACCCAATGCAGCAGCAGCTCCGAATGTAGCAACTGCATCGAGCACCGCCCCCGCGGCTACTCGGACGATCGTTGCAGATGTTCACGCAACAGACGTCACTGATGGAGACCGGATGCGTGTGTCGCCGCTCGCCCGCCGCATGGCGAGTGAGATGGGCGTTGAACTGTCGCAGGTGCAGGGATCCGGCCCAGGTGGTCGCGTGGTCAAGCGTGATGTGCTCCTTGCAGCTGAGAATCGCAGTGCTGCAGTTCCAGCCACGCGTGGCGCACAGATAGCGGCGAACGAGTTGGTTGCAGCAACCCCGTCGATGATGCCCGCCGCAGCGGCCAGTGCCGGTGCGCTTGTGCACGGGGCGCAGAGCATCGAAGTGCCCGTGTCCAACATGCGCGGCATCATTGCCAAGCGCTTGGTGGAGAGCAAGCAACAGATTCCGCATTACCAGGTGACCATGAAGTTCTCCATGGACGCGGTGCTGGCATTGCGCGGCTCGCTCAATGAGCAGCTCGCTTCGATGGAAGTGAAGCTCAGTGTCAATGATTTCATCGTTCGCGCCTGCGCGCTGGCGATGGCCAAGAACCCCTTCTTTAACGCCAGTTGGGCCGGCGACCGGATCTTGTTGCATCAGCAAGTGAATGTCGGTGTTGCCATTGCGCTTCCGGAAGAGAAGGGTGGCGGGCTCGTGGTTGGCGTTGTGAAGGATGCCAATCTCAAGAGTCTGCGGCAGATCTCGGGCGAGATTCGTTCGCTCGGTGAGAAGGCGCGCACCAAGGGTCTCTCCATGGATGAAATGTCAGGTGCCACGTTCACCATTTCCAATCTGGGAATGTTTGGCGTGGACAATTTCACTGCGATCATCAATCCGCCCAACAGCGCCATTCTTGCGTGCGGAGCGGCGCTGGAGCAGCCAGTGGTCCGCAATCACCAACTGGTGGTTGGATTTGAAATGGCTGCAACGCTGAGCCTTGATCACCGCGTGATTGATGGCGCTATGGCCTCCAAATATCTCCAGAGCCTGAAGCAGTTTGTCGAAGGCCCGACCATGCTGCTGGTGTAACAACGACTGAAATCGGTAACTGCAATGACAACCGAGCAGGTCCCCATCCTCGGTATGACACTTGCGGAGTTCATTCCCGTGGCGAAACGCCATGGAATGTCGCTGTTCACTGCGCAGACGCTGTACAGGGGATTCCACCGTCGCGGTGAAGTGCAGGGCGGCAAGTTCCCGGAGTGGATTTCTGACGCTCGGCGACCCATCAAAGACCGGCACGTCGACGGCGAAACCGTGAAATTCACCATGGCGCTCGACGACGGTCTGGAGACCGAAACCGTGGTCATTCCGATGCGCCATTCGGATGACACCACCACGCGCACCTTGTGCGTTTCCAGTCAAGTGGGATGCGCCATGGGTTGCCGCTTCTGCGAAACCGCGCAAATGGGATTGATGCGCAGTCTGTCTGCCGCCGAAATCGTCGCCCAACTTCATGCCGCGCGCTTCATGGTTGGCGATGCCGCTACCGGGAGTCCTGGTTTCCCCATTAAGAATGTGGTCTTCATGGGAATGGGTGAACCGATGGACAACATCGACGCGGTCCTCACAGCTATTCAGGTGATCACCGACCGCAATGCCTACGAGGTGGCGCCCATTCACGTCACCGTCAGTACCGTTGGACGAATTGAGGGTATTCGGCGCTACGGAGAGTTCATTTCGCAGACGGGTTTTCACCGGCTGAATCTTGCGGTGAGTCTGAACGCCCCAAATGATCAGATTCGCTCCGAGATCATGCCCATCAACCGCTCGGAGCCGATTGCCGACCTGATGGCTGCGCTGTTGGCGTTCCCGAAACGCGTGAATGCGGCCATTTGCGTTGAGTATGTGTTGATTCCAGGGGTCAACGACGCCCAGGAGCACTGCGATGAAGTGTGCGCTTTGCTTCGGCCGCTGCGGTGCTCGCTGAATGTCATTCCGTACAACCCGCGTCGCGGTTCACCGTGGCCGGCGCCGGAAGAGCCTCGTGTGCAGGAATTTGTTGCGCGAGCGATTGCCAACGGACAATTCTGTAAACGCCGAGGAACTAAGGGTCGAAGTGCAATGGCGGCGTGCGGCCAACTAGGTAACGAGAATATTCGTGCCAGAAAGTTTGTTGAACTCGGGGATAAATTGGGGGATAAATTGGGGGATAAAGAAAGAGTGCAGATTCGTGTGGTTAGTGCCCAAAACGCCCCCGAAGTCACTTAAAGCCCGGTAGGCTCCGACGCGTGACCGATATCTCGATCTCCAGCTACTCGTTCCAACGCCTCATCAAGAGCGGCGAAATCCGCCTCGAGGACACGCCCAAGCTTGCACGTGAGTGCGGCGCAGATTGCATTGAAATCGCGACGGGCGGCACGCTCGGCCCGGTGCTTGATGAGGCCCTCGCGGGCCGGCTTGCAGACGCGGCAGATGCCGCTGATGTGGCGATCGTCGGCTTCGCGATTTATGCCAACCTGATTACCCCTGACAATCAACTTGACGATGCCGCCATTGAAGCGGTCATGAACCAGTTGGCTGCTGCATCGTCCATCGGTGTTGATCGTGTTCGGCACGACGCTGCATGGCGCGGTCCATCGGACGACCATTCCGATGAAGCATGGGATGCAGCGCTCTGGCCATTGACCAAGGCGTGCCGTTCCATCGCTACCCGCGGCGCATCGCTGGGTGTGCGCACCAGTATTGAGAACCACGGATTGTTCTTGGCGCCGGCTTGGCGCGTCGAGCAACTCTTGAACTCAGTGCAGCATCCGAACTTCGGTGTGACCCTTGATCTTGGCAACCTGCTGTGGGCGCCTCAGGACTTGGTGGCCTCCACCCGTTCGTTGGCTCCATTTGCAGTGACCGTTCATGCGAAGGACTTCAAGAAGGGTTCCGATGATCCGGCGGCATGGCCAACCTATCCGGGCGGCCCGCGTGCATTGCCAGTCGCGCTCGGCGCAGGCGATCTCCCGTTGGTGGCACAGATTGATGCATGCCTCGAAGCCGATACGAACCCACTGTGGGTTGCTGAATTTGAAGGTCCGCACGGCGACGTGCGTGCTGAGGTGAAGCGCTCATTCGAGTGGCTTCGCAAGCAGCTCGGTTGACTGGCAGAGACGTTGAGCAACTTCCAAGTCCCGCACTCCGGTGCGGGACTTGTGTTTTTGGCTCATCACATCAATCGCGCGTCAACGTGGCGGGGTTGCTGCACTACAATCCTGCTTCCGATGCACCTGAAACACTCTGATCATGAACATGGCCCTCCGATTGTTCCGGTGACCTTTATTTTGGAAGAGCCAGAGATGCTGACTGGCACCAAGCAAACCGAGTGGACGCTGATGGGCGGCGAGCATGAGTCGGTTCTTGAACTGGCCATGGAGCACGGCATCAATATTGAGCACGCGTGCGGCGGCGTCTGTGCGTGCAGCACCTGCCACATTTATGTGGAGCAGGGCATGGCATCACTGACCGAGGCCACCGAGGCCGAGGACGATCGCGTGGAGGAAGCCCCTGGCATTCAGCGCAACAGTCGGCTGAGTTGCCAGTGCGAAATTCGCGGCGCCGGTCCAATCATCATCCGCGTTCCGGCATGGAATCGGAATGCTGTCAAGGAAATTCCGCACTGAACCGGATGAGTGCTGCCGTTCGGCGAACATTGGGAGTGGCCATCGGCGCCACGCTGATGTTGTCCGGGTGCGGTGAATCGGCGAGTCAGCCTGCGCCCGCGCTTCCGCTTGACGCTGCAACCATTGCCGCACTTGACCGCGGCGTTGGCGAGATGGGGATGTTTGAGTTTGCTGCTGCCGAAGCAACATTTGCGACGGTCTTGAAGACCCATCCCGCGCTCTATGAGGCTCGCATTGATCATGCGATTGCAATACTCAATCAGACCGGCGACGGATCGCAAACACGAGCGATCGAACTGCTTGACGGCATCCTGAAAGATCATCCGGGTGATTTTCATGCGGAATACTGCCAAGGGCTTGGCTACCTCTTTCTTGGTGACCCCGGCCGCGCCTTGCCGCGATTTCAGCGTGTGGCTGCTCAGCACGGCGTCGATCCCTATGCACAGTTCTATGTGGCCCAGTGCAGCGAATTACAAGGCGATTTAGAGGCAGCGCGCGGTTTCTACACACGCGCGGCGGAGCTTGATCCGTACCTGCGTAGTGCGCTTCTTGGACTGCAGCGAGTGCAGGCTCGACTTGGTCATGAAGCAGAATCAGCCGCCGCGCTTGACGAGTTTCAGCGCCTCGCTGACAACCCACGCAGTCACCTTGCGGAGTTCAAGTACACGCGCATGGGTTCCATCGGTGAAGCGGTCCTTCCGGAATCACCGCCACGCGCAGTGCTGCGCCAGCCTGGCCCCATCGTGGCTGCACTTGATGCCATGCCTATTGATGGATTGCCACCTGCGCCGGGAATAGTGGTGGCCTTGGTGCCCGCCGCAGATATCAACGGTGACGGAACCCTGGATTTCGTGGCTCAAGTTGATTACGTCGAAGAGTCGCGCGTTGAGCGCCGCATCGTTCGAAGCTGTCCCGACGGCCGCTGGACCATGGACGCAAGCACCGCTGATGCATTTCGGCGCGGTCGGCAAATGTGGGGTGATCTGAATAATGATGGCCTGGTGGATGTGGTCTTTGGCCGCGTCGATGCGGCCACGCGCATCATCGGGGGCGGTATGTGGCTCGGTTGGGCGCAACAGACTGCACCAGATAAGTGGCGGAGTTGGACCTTTGCCGGTGTGGCTGAGCCGGGCGACGACGTTGTCTTATGTGCCGACCTTGACCATGACGGCGACTTGGATTTGCTATTCACCAATGCAACGGGTAGCGGTGTGATGTGGAATCTTGGGCGCATGGGTGCGGTGGAGCCCATTGCATGGGAGCGCCGAGAGATTCCCGGCACCCTGACGTCTGCGCATGCCACCGCTGCGGATCTTGATAACGATGGTGACCTTGACTTGCTCTTGTGGTCTGCCGGCGGCGCCGCAGCGCAAGTGTGGAAGAACGACCGCCTGTGGGCATGGTCGCGTGAGCCAGGTTTAAGTGCATTTGAATCATCCGGACCAGGTGCGGTGGTGGTGTTCCGCCGCAACGAGGACGGACAGCCGGCCATCGCTACGTTGGTGGACGGATTCGGTGGCGGCACGCACCAAGCGATGCAACTATGGGAGTCATCGCAAGGCGCGTGGACTGCCGGCCCTCGTACGGCGGTCACCAATGCGCTGGCCCTGTGGGTGACCGATCTTTCGGGAAGTGGTCACGCAAACATTGTGGTGTTGGAGAATGACGCTCCGATCGGCCCGATTCCAACAAGTTCAATTCCAGTGATTCCGCCACCAGCGAGTGCAGCCCTGGCGATTCTTGACGCGCACG
>JBDKKN010000089.1:0-4473 GCA_039796075.1 Planctomycetota bacterium
GCAAGCAATCTTGCCGCGCGGCAGTGTCACCAGCGCGCGTGTGTCATTCCGCACCGTGGGCGTGAAGACGCTGGTGCTTGAGTACGCGAAACTGGTGCGATTACAGACGTAGAGTGAAAAAAATAGAAGATTGAATGCAGCTTTCCGCCCGGCTGGACGTAGAGTGAGTCCATGGGGATCAATCAACTCAGATCATCGATCGCAGTGCTCGCCTTGGGGTTGTCAAGCACTGTGCATGCCGCATTCGTGGGTGTGTTTGGAGCAGCTAATGCCAATCAGTGGTTCGATGCGGCGGTCGGCTTCAGCACCATCGCATTCACTGGCCTTCCCGAGGGGACGCAGGTGACCGAGCAGTATGCCTCGCAGGGAATCCACTTTCACCTTCCTCCCTGGGGCACCGGGAACTTGGTACAGGCCAGTGAGGTGATGTATCCGCAGGATGGTTGGGGGCTCCTGGGGGCTGAAGTGATCAAGATGACTTTTGATACGCCGATGAGCGCGTTCGCCGCGTACTTCCCTGGTTCCGCAGAATTCGAGTTTTACTCGGGCGCCACCTTTCTCTACTCACGGCTCCGCCCGGGCGACATCAACAGTTTCGCGGGGTTCACTTCCAGTCAGTCCTTTGACCGGGTCATGATGCGCGCGGACGTGCCAGTCAACTTCGGCGTGTTCGCCGACAACGTGTACTTCTCTCCGGTGCCCGCACCGTCGGTGCTGGCGCTCGCGGCGGTGGCGGGGTGCATGCGCGGCGCGCGGCGTAGATGAACTACGCGATCGTGCCAGCGCCGGGGAGTGTTGGCTGCTTTCTTCTTCTTGGTGACGTAGACAATTCTCTGATAGGAACAACATGAATACTGTGAAGTCTTGTAGTTCCAAAGCACAGGTCTCCGCATGTGCGATATTGTTGATGGGAATCGCCATTGCCGGCAAGTCATATGCGGCCGTCTGCGACTTTGAGTCGTTGCCAACCCCGACCCACCTTCATGAAGGTGGTCAGTTCTACAACGCGCCGCTGACTACCTTCGACGGATTTCGGTTTACTTCGGTGAACTACGACGGCCGTCCGGAATTCCGGAACGTGTGGGGGTACTACACCATGCCTTCGAATCCAAATCCCCAGACTGGCTACACATGGGGTGTACGCGGACTTCAGGCCGCTTACAGCCCTGTCTATTACAACTTTACCGAGAACTCTTACTATCTTGATCGCGCCAACGGTGGTGCGTGGAACTTTGCTGGCGCGTGGTTCACCAGCGCAACGGTAGACGCTTCCAGCAGCGCCTTGATCAACAACCTCACGGTCACTGGAAGTCGCAACGGGCTCGAGGTATTCACCAGCTACAGCGCCATCCAGGGGACTCAGACATTCGTTGGTGCGGAAGCAGCAGGTATGGAGATCGACAAACTGACGATCACCTGCAGGGCTTGGAACGGCAGTGTTTGGCTTAGCCGTGTCTTCATTATGGACGATATGAACTACACGCTTGTGCCAGCGCCCGGTGTCTTGACCGCTCTCTTCTTCTTGGTGCCGGTGACCTCTCGGCGACGCGTCGGCTGAGCGTCGCTCGTGCTGCTTGCCGACGCTCGTGCTGCGCGCTCCAAGATCGGCTTCAAGTAACGACCGGTGTATGAAGCCGCGGTGGCCGCCACCTGTTCGGGAGTACCGGCGGCGATGATTGTTCCGCCGCGCTCGCCGCCTTCCGGGCCGAGGTCGATGAGCCAATCCGCGCACTTCACTACATCAAGGTTGTGTTCGATCACCACCAGCGTGTGTCCGGCATCGGCGAGCCGTTGCAGCACCACCAGCAGTTTTTCCACATCAGCAAAGTGCAGGCCGGTGGTCGGCTCGTCAAGCACGTAGAGCGTGCTTGCACTGGACATGTTGCCGAGTTCGGTGGCAAGCTTGATGCGTTGCGCTTCGCCACCGGAGACGGTGGTGCTTGCTTGCCCAAGTTGCATGTAGCCAAGGCCAACATCGCGCAGGCATTCAAGCATGCCGCGGACCTTTGGGTGCGCTTCAAAGTGCAATACCGCGTCATCCACAGTCATGTCCAACACTTCGGCAACGTTCTTGCCTTTGAATTTCACTTCAAGCGTTTCGCGGTTGTACCGAGTGCCCTTGCAGGTTTCGCATGCAACAAATACGTCCGGCAGGAAGTGCATTTCAATCTTCACCATGCCTTGACCTTGGCATGCTTCGCAGCGGCCGCCCTTGACATTGAAACTAAAGCGACCCGGCTCGTAGCCGCGGATCTTTGATTCCGGCGACTTGGCGAAGTGCTTGCGGATCTCATCAAAGATGCCCGTGTAAGTAGCAGGATTAGAGCGCGGCGTGCGGCCGATCGGGCTCTGGTCAACTTCCACTACGCGTTCGATGCCTGCAAGACCGGTGACGCGCGCGTGGGTGCCGGGCACCACCTTCGCAGCGTGCACATGTTTTTGCGCGGCCTTGAGCAAGATGTCAGAGACCAGCGTGCTCTTGCCGCTGCCGCTCACGCCCGTCACGCAGACGAGTCCGCCGAGTGGGAACGCGGCATCGATCCCCTTCAAGTTGTTCTCTTTGGCACCTTTCACCACAATGGCGCGGTCGGCGCGCACGGGGCGGCGCTCGGTGGGCACAGCAATGGAGCGACGACCGGACAGGTACGCGCCAGTGAGACTCTCTTTGCAGGCGGCAACATCATCAACGGATCCCGCGGCCACGATGCTTCCGCCGTGGCGACCAGGCCCGGGGCCAACATCCACCAAGTAATCCGCGGCACGAATCACATCTTCATCGTGCTCCACCACCAAGACAGTGTTGCCGATATCCGCCAAGCGCCGAAGCGTGGCGAGCAGTCGATCGTTGTCACGCTGATGCAGTCCGATGGTTGGTTCATCAAGCACATAGGCAACGCCCACCAGGCCGCTGCCCACTTGCGTTGCCAGGCGAATGCGCTGCGCTTCGCCACCAGAAAGCGTGCCGGAGGCGCGGTCGAGCGTGAGGTAGCCAAGGCCAACGCTCGCCAAGAATCCAAGCCGCGCGTCCACTTCCTTGAGGATTGGTTCCGCGATGGTGCGCTGCATCTTGCCGAGGTCGACGCTTGAGAAGAACCCAAGCGCGCGCTCGATGCTCATGGCGGTGGTGTCGGCGATACTCATGTTGAGCGTGCCGCTCTTGAGTTTCACAGCGAGTGCAGCGGGGCGCAGGCGCTTGCCGGCGCATGCGGGGCAGGGCGCGGCGCTCATGTAGGCAAGCAGGCGTTCCTTGACGAATTCGCTCTCGCTGTCTTGGAAGCGGCGCTGCAGATTTGGCAGCACGCCTTCGAACTTTCCGCCGAGCTCGTCGCGTTCATCTTCGGGGATGCCGTTCATCAAATAGCCGCGGATTTTCGCGGGGAGTGATTCAAACGGCGTGGTGGGCTTGAGTTTGAAGAACGCGCCGAAGTTGCGGATGGCGCGCGAGTAGAACATGTTCATGCGCGGGCCGTTGCGGCGCCACGGTTCCACTGCTTCGGAGTACGGCTTGCTGCGATCGGGGATCACCAGATCCTCGTCAAACTCCTGCACATGACCAAGTCCCGCGCAGGCGGGACATGCGCCTTGCGGACTGTTGAAACTAAAGAGTCGCGGCTCCAATTCTTCAAGCGCGCATTCGGGGTGGTCCGCGCAGGAGAATTTCTCGCTGTAGCGGTGTTCGGTCCACGCGCCAGCGGCGTCTTCCACCAGCACCAGAATGTTGCCTTCGCCCAGTTTCAGCGCGGTTTCCACGCTTTCTGCAATGCGCTGGCGATCTTCTTCGCGCGCCACCACGCGGTCAATGACGGCTTCAATGGTGTGCGCCTCGTAGCGACCGAGCGCCAGTGGATTCTCGCCGCCAGCTTTGAGCGTCTCGCGGATATCAAGAACAGTGCCGTTCACGCGCGCACGCATGAGTCCTTGCTTGGCAAGCGCCTCCAGCACATCTTTGTGGAAGCCCTTCTTGCCGCGCACCACCGGCGCGCACAACATGAGCCGCGCGCCTTCGGTAGCAAGAATTGCGTCAACGATCTGCGTTGGTGCAGTGGCGCGAATCGGCTTGCCGCAGATGCGACCCTTCTCATCAGCGTGCCAACACGTTGGCGTTCCGCAGCGCGCAAACATCAGGCGCAGGTAGTCATAGATTTCCGTGGTGGTGGCTACGGTGGAACGCGGCGTGTGACCGCCACCGCGTTGCTCGATGGCGATGGTTGGCGGCAGACCTTCGATGGAGTCCACATCCGGCTTCTGCATCTGGTCCAAGAACTGGCGCGCATACGCGGAGAGGCTCTCCATGTACTTGCGCTGACCTTCAGCAAAGATGGTGTCGAACGCCAGCGAGCTCTTGCCGCTGCCACTGACGCCGGTCATCACCACTAGGCAGTCGCGCGGGATGGTGACGTCCACGCCCTTGAGGTTGTGCTCACGCGCCCCGCGAATACGGATGGAACGGAGGTCAGCGGGTTGTGGCTTTGC
>JBDKKN010000090.1:0-34211 GCA_039796075.1 Planctomycetota bacterium
CAATCGTCCTGATTGTGCGGGATGTTTCTGCTGTGTGGGGCGGCATCTTGCAAGTGGCCGCGTTCGTTGGATTTCCGTTTCTGATTGTTGCCGCCATTCGTTGGAACACGGGCATCATCGCCCGGCCGCGCGTTCGATTTCAGCGTGGCACGGAAACGTGGATCGCGGAGCCAGGCCAGATGCGGATCGTGACGCGCGGTAAGCATGATGCCCGCGAGACAGTGATTCCCGCGCGCGGAATTTCTACGGTCGCGTTCGGCAAGAGCTTCGGCTCTGACAACTCCATGCCAGTGCAGACGGACCTGTTGAGCATCCGTGGCACTGCAGCGCAGCTTGGTCTGACTGGCGAGCGGTATCTGTCCGTACCGCTCCCCGCCGAAGTGGATCAAGAGAACGTGGTCGCGAACATCAAAGCGGCGCTGGCGTCTTCCGTGGCAACGTGAACGGATTTACGCGCCGTGCGCATCGCCGCGCTGATCGCCGCGCTCATCGCCACGCTCACCCCCACCCCAAACACGCTCGCGAATCCGCTGCGCTAACGCCTCCGCGCCGCGCTCTGGAATGGCGTTCAGCGTGATGCTCGCCAATTCCCTTCGGACTTGGTCGGATGCAATCAATCGCATGCGACCGTTCTTCGGGCTCGGACCAATCGCGGCAATGTGCCCAGCCGGAATGTCGCGCGTGAACTCTGCCGTTGGCTTGGCTTTGATCGTGAAGTGCTGTTCTGTCACGCGGATTCCATGTGGACCGACGTCCCACCGGCACAGCGCCAACTCGCGACGGGCTGCGCGGCGGATCAGCCATATGGTGAGCGCGAGCATGATGGCGAACACCACCCAGCTCATGCCGCCAAACCAGATCAGCCAAGGCACACCCGCGTTCGCGCCGCTCTGCCAACGTCCAACCGCTGTGATCGTCGATATCACCCCCCCGGCGAACGACAACATCAGCGGGATGCAGAACAGCATGACGATCTCCACCCGCGGCGCCGGCCACGCCTGTTGTGCATAGAGCGATCCCTCGACCGCCAGCGGCGGCACGCCAGCGTGGCCATCGGTCGCATCTGCCACTGCGGCCCCATCATCACTTTCCGTTTCCGCCATACCGATCGTCCGCCGGATCGATCGCGCGATCGCGTCGCCTGCGTCGAGCACCGCGCTCGTCCGGTCACGGCCGGGTTGGCCGGGCTCACCCTTGGTATCGAAATAGATCATCAACGGTTTCATGTCCGCCCGCCGCCCGGTGGCGTCACGGAGCCAAACACTCGCCATCAACTGTGCCACTGCACGGTCGCCGCTACGCCAGCGGTTCCAAGGGTCTTGCGGGCTGTACACACGGATGTTGCGAATGTCGGCGGCCTCGTGCCGGACATGACCCGAGAGGTGCGACTGCAGCCACGACACCTTGGCTTTGGCACCGTCGGTTGACGCGCCGACTTTCGCACCGCCGCCAGTCGATCGCGCCTCGGGGTCCGTCGTCTCGCCGCTAAACACCTCGAGCGCTCCCGGTACGCATAGCCAGCGCGTATCCCAAGACGCCGGTGCTCTCCCGTCACTGCCTTCGACCGGCGTCCACTTCCGCCACGCCGCCCATATTAAAAATCCAAACACCACCAAAGACAGCGCACGCATCGCGTTCAACACGGTGAATCCGGCGATGCGTTGATAAACGAGCGCCACCAGACCTTGAATTCCGACCATCAGGAAGAACACGGATGGCGCGAGCGTAACCAGTACTTCCCGTAACCGCCGCCGACTCGTCAGCGGCTGTGCGCCAGCTTCGGTGGAACTGCCCACCAGAATCCGTGCGCCCTTAGGAATCTCTAATGCGCACTCCGGGCAGCGCACATCTGCCGTGAACTCACCGAACTGATCTGCTGGCACCCCCGGCAGGGGACCAAGCGCGTAGTGACAGCGCAGGCAATGGTGCATCGTCCCATCGTAACGGGATTACAGCTTCTGCGCCGCCCGCACCGGCTTGACCACCGTCATGGCGTCCTGCGTCCTGCGCATTTCCTCCGCCGCAGCGAAGTCTTCGCCGAAACGCACCAAGCGCAAGCTGTTGGCAATCACAAACACGTACGCCGTCGCCTGATAGAACGGGGTCACCCAAATATCAATGCGACCGGTTGCCGCAAGCGCCAAGCCAACCAGCGCTAACAAGAGGCTCGCGCCAATGTTCATCGCCACAATGCCCTTGGCCTTGCGCGCCAGTTCCAACAAGAACGGAATGCTGCGCAGATCATCATTCATCAACGCAACGCCCGCGCTGTTGGTTGCAATGTCACTTCCGGAAAGACCCATGGCCACGCCAACATCCGCGCTTGCCAACATCGGTCCGTCATTGATTCCGTCGCCCACTACCAGCGTGCGATTTCCCTTGCGGATCAGGTACTTCAATTCCTCGTGCTTCTCCTCAGGCAAGCACTCGGCTTCAATTGCATCGACGCCCACGGCTTCGCCCACGCGCTTCGCCACACTCAGGCGGTCGCCGGTGAACATCACCACGCGGCGCACTCCAAGACGTCGCAGTTCAGCCACCGTCTCCGCCGCGTTGCGACGCAACTTGTCCTCAAGACCAACCGCACCCAAATAGCGATCGCCGAGCATCACGTGCACACCGCTCATGCCTTCAAGCTTCTCTTCAACCGATTTCACCTGCGCCGCAGCGCCGGCGTTCAATTCTGCGATCCACATACCGCGCCCGGCAAACACCATGCCTGCTGGCGTTGATGCCTGCACGCCGCGACCAGGAATTTCCTTGTAGTCACTGACGGCAATCGGTGCAATGCGTGCGCGCGCCGCGGTGTCCATGATGCTGCGCGCCAACGGATGGTTTGAACTCTGCTCAGCATCAGCAGCCGCTTGCAACAACGCAGCGCCGTCGGCACCTTCAGCAGGCACCAAGCGACTCACTGCAAATTTGCCGGTGGTGAGCGTGCCAGTCTTATCCATCACCACCGTGTCAACCGAGCCGGCAGCTTCAAGCGTGCTCGTCTGCTTCACCATGATTCCTAAGCGCGCCGCAGCAGCAAACGCCGCAACCATCGCCGTTGGATATGCAATCAGCAGCGCGCCCGGCGTAGTCACTACCAGCACGGTAATCGCACGCACCGCAGCGGCATCGCGCGTTGCCTGATCAGCACTCTTTGAAGTGAAGAACCACACCAGCCCGGCCACCATCAGCACCACCGGAACGTAATAATTGGAAAGTTTCTCGATGAGTTCCTGCCGCGCGGTCTTGGACTTCTCCGCCTCGCGAATCAGATTCTCAACCTTACCGATGGTGGTCTCGCCAGCAACAGCAGTCACATTGATATCAATCTGACCAGTGATGTTCGTGGTACCTGCGTACACCTGCGTTCCAGGCAGCGCCTCCACCGGCACACTTTCACCAGTGAGCGAAGCCTGATTGATCGAAGTACTACCAACCGTCACCACGCCGTCAGCCGGCAGATTCTCGCCGGGGCGCACGCGTACCGTCATGCCAACGCGGACTTGCGCGAGCGGCATCTGCCGCTCCGTGCCATCAGCACCCACTGCGCGCGCTTCACCGGGAGTGAGTTCCACCAGTTCGCGGATCGCACGTTGTGCGCCCCACGCAGTGCGGCTCAGAATCAGTTCTGCAAGCCACAAGAAGAACGCAAGGAATCCGGCTTGCAGAAAGAAGTTGTTCGCCATGGCGGCCAGCACGGCCAAACTTGCCAACGCGTTGCCACTGGGGCGACCTTCGCGCAGTTCGCGCACCGCGCCAGTGAAGAGCGGGGTGGCAACAATGATCGCGCCAATCGCGGCCGGGATCTGCGTGACATTCTCAGCAAAGTCAAAGAGCGAACGCCCAAGCCATGAGACCAACAGCAACATGCCCCCCGAGAGTGCCACTACCAATCGTCGTTCAAGTTGGCTGCCACCAGAGGCAAGCGCCTCGGCAGCGGAGGGGCGTCGGGGCTGCTGGTCAGCGGAATTCAGGCCAGCAAGAGGCGCAGGTGCAGTGCTCATGGATGGAATAGTACGCCGTCACCGCCCGGTTGGGTCAGTGTTTCGCCCGGCCCATCATGCCGCACATTTCAGTCTGAAATCGCGCTTATCCCACCCGCTCGGCGCCTGCTTCGCGACCCATGAGGTCGCGGATGGCGTGGGCCGGGGTGGTGCCGTGAAAGAGAATCGACTCCACCGCGCGCACGATGGGCATATCCACCCCGTGTCGATCGGCAAGCGCAAGCAATGCGTGCGATGTCGCCACGCCTTCAACCACCGAGTCGGTTCGAGCCAAATACTCCGCAAGCCCTTCGCCCCGTCCGATGGCTTCGCCGCAGGAACGATTCCGTCCCTCGGGGCTGAAACACGTGGTCGCCAGGTCGCCAACACCAGCGATTCCAAAGAATGTTTCCGGCCGTGCGCCGAGTGCCGAGCCAAGCCGAACGATTTCCGCCAGCCCACGTGCCAGCAACGCGCTCTTGGCATTCGATCCGAGCCCCAACCCGTCCACCATGCCGGCAGCAATCGCCACCACGTTCTTCGCAGCACCAGCAATCTCTACGCCCACCACATCAGAGTTCGTATAGATGCGAAGCCACGGTAATGAGAATGTCCGCTGCACGCGTTCGGCAAGCGCCGCATCAGTACTGGCACTCACCATGGTGGCCGGCAACCGCATCGCCAGTTCCGCAGCGATCGTTGGCCCACTCAGTACCGCCACTTGGCGTTCGCCGTGTGCTACCCGCGCCGCATCCGCAATCACCTGACTTGGTCGCAGCAGAGTCTCGTCTTCGATCCCCTTGGTGACACTCACCACCGGAACATCACTGGCGAGATGCGCCGCGATCGGCTGCCATGCCGCCCGCACAAACTGCGTTGGAATGGCGCTCACCACCATCGTTGCGCCGGCAAGTGCCCGCGCGCCGTCATGCTCAAATCGCACGGCAGGGTCAATCACCAGCCCAGGCATACGGGGCGAACGTCGCGTACGCGAAAGTTCTTCAATCACTGCAGGAAACGGGCCCCACACGCACACCGGCACGCCGCGCTCTGCCAGCATTGCCGCGAGCACCATGCCCATTTGTCCCTCGCCAACAATAGTCACACGTTCGGCGCGTGACAGCGCGTCGGCATCATGCACACGCGCGCTTTGCTGGGTGGTGGCGTCATTCTTCGTCAAACTTCGCCTCCACTAACCGCAGCAGGGCGGCCAGCGCCTTGCTTGCGTCGGAACCATCGCAAGTGATCTCCAGCTCTGTGCCTTGCGTCGCAGCCAAAAGCAGCATTTGCATGATGCTCTTTCCGTCCACCGTTTCATCGCCATCCGTGCGACGAACGCGAACGTCGCACTCAAATCCGTTTGCCGCATCAACAAACGCCATCGCCGGCCGCGCATGCAGCCCGAGGGAGTTCTGAATAGTGGTCAGTGCAGAGTTCAACATTCAACGCGACTGCGCAGCGGAGTCGGCCTCCTCAAGGAGACCCCACACTTCCGCCGGGGTCTTCGCCTGGCGCAGGAAGCGTCGGAACTTGTCTTGGGTGAGAACGCCAAAGATGCACTCCATGGCGTCAATATGTTCTTCTGGACGATCTTCTGGTGACAAGAGCAGGAACACCACGTGCACGAGTTGCTTGTCGAGCGCCTGAAATTCAAGCCCGCCCGGGGCGATGCCCACGGCCACAAAGACGCGCTGTACTTCAGTGGTCTTCACGTGTGGCGCAGCAACACCATGGCCAAATCCGGTGGAGCCACGCTTCTCGCGCTTGATGACTGCCTTGGAAAGTTCTTCAACCAGCGCCGGCTTCACGGCGCCTTGGGCGGCCAACACCTCTACCAATTCGCGGATCGCATCGTCGCGCTTGGTCGACTTGAGCGGTGCGATGATGGCTTTCTCGACGACGATGTCGCGGAGCTTCATGGTGGGGGGTTTCCTTGGAACTGCTCGTGCACTGACTGCGCGATCGACCAGAGTGCAGACTCAAGCCAAAAGCGGTCGCCGGAGTGTCCGGCGACCGCACAGGGTACAGAATTCAGTGATCGCGCGCGATGACGCGTTAGTCAAGCCTTCGGCGCGTCCCAATGTGCTTCTTGGCGCCACGAATGCGGTCTTTCCATTCATGCAATTGCCGTACCGCCCGGTCGGAAACGAGATCCACACAGGCATACAAGTCACGATGCTCACTGTTGGTCACAAAGTCCTTATGGTGCTCCACGTCACTCACCACTTCCACGTGGTACCCGTTTGGCACACGCTCAATGATGACTCGGATTTCTTGCAGCCGATTGAAGAAGTGCGGCAACCGCGACATCTTGAGTTCGATGTACTCACGAATGGGTTGCGTCAGTTCCATATGCTTCGCGCTGATGGTGATATGCATGGCGTATCAACTTTCTGATGCGAACTGGGCCGTGTAAAGAAATCCAACCAGAATTTCGGCCCATTGAAATTCGGTAGGAGTGACGATTGAATGTTCGCCCACGCCGCGCGGCATGGCGCTGGCTTGTGCGTCAAATATCAGAGTGATTTCACTGCGTTTCCCAGCGCGGCGAATGGTGATCGTTAATTCTGGCACGCGGATTGCTGCGGTCGCTTCGGTCCATTCACGGGGTGATCGAACCGGTGTTCCGTCGATCGCCACGATGACATCGCCCGTAACAACGCCTGCGCGTTGCGCCGCCGATCCGCGCGCCACCCGCGTCACTTCCACGCCGTCAGTCGCCGCCTTGATATCCACGCCAACGTTGCGATCCCCGCGCCCCACCGCAACATCAACAGCCGGGCGCGCCAAGACCCACGCGCGCCAACTTGTTTCAAACTCATCAATGGTGGTGCCAAAGATGTCCTCAATCGCGCGGCGCCCGGTGCGATCTTGCGCAAAGGTGTCCACGTACCGCTTGTACCAAGCGCGCAACTTCCCTTGATCGGCCATGTATTCAAAGACCGAACGCACCACCGGATAGAGCATCTGGCTCTTCGCCATGAATTCATCCGGATTCATGGTGACCACCTGTGCCAACGAGATAGCGCGCTTGTTTGCCGCAGCCTTTCGTGCCTGATTATGCCGCTCCGTAGGTACAAATCGGATGGAAGTGTCCGGTGCAAGTTCGTACACCTCATACAGCGCAGCAAGTCCTTCTTGCACCCACATCACATGTGGTTGACCGAGTCGCTCCATGTGCCCAAAGTGCATCGCATGCGTGTATTCATGGCGGAGAACCGTTCCGATGTCGCCTGTGACAATGCGCCGCCGCGGATGTTCGTACATACCGGCGCTGGTAGGGCTATCAGCGAATATCGTCTGGATATCTGCCGGCGTGGCAATCGCAACAAATATCTCCGTGTCCGGCGGTGCCTCAAAGAGCGTGGCCGATTGTTGATCAATCTGCGCAGCAAGCATCTTCTGCATGTCTGCTTGGCTGGCATCATCAAGGCAACTGGCAAACACCATGCGATGCACTTCATCAATGGAGTAGTGATAGGTGTCGCCCGGATGATCGCGCCGCCACTCGTCTTGCTGGCGTCGAGCGCGCGGGTCGCTACGTGGCTTCGGGGCGGTGACAACGGGGGGCAGGGCGGGCGAAGATCCACCGGAGGGCGCACCTGCTAATCCCTTCCGCCCCGGTCCCGCGGGTGCGGTGGCGGGCGGTCGATCCGAGATGCCTGGCGCTACCGGCGAAGAGCTCTGTGCAGACGCTCGACCAGCAAGCACCACGATCGCAATGGCGGCAATGAAGCTGCGCATTCCTATGAAAAGAGTAAGGGCAGACCGGGTGGATGCCCAGTCTTGATTGCCAAGTTTCGTCAACTTCTACTCAGTTCCGCAGTATTTCTGCTCTCAAGCCGGCAGCCTTCGGCCGTCACCCGCCGCCGAGAACCTGCCGGAGCGCCTCTGGATACGCCAGGCATTCCTCCTGAAAGACGCGCGCCGCCAAGGCTTCCGCGCTGTCGCCCGGCAGCACCGGGCAGCGTCGCTGCACCACGTGCTTGCCGGTGTCGTACGCGCCGTCTACCCAGTGCACGGTGCAGCCGGATTCCGTGCGTCCCGCCTCAAGTACCGCGCGATGCACTCGATCGCCGTACATCCCTTGACCGCCAAAGTCTGGCAGCAGCGCCGGGTGAATATTGAGCGCGCGACCCTTCCACGCATCCGCCCCGCCCACGCGGAATCGCCGCAGGTACCCAGCGAGGCACACGAAATTCACGTCGTACGCGCGCAGTGCCGCATCCACTCGATCATCAAATGTCTCGGCTGGTTCTGGCTCCACAACGGCCACCGGAATGCCGTGCGATTGGCAGCGCACCGCAGCGCCAGCATCAGCACGCGTGACGACACATACAGCAACCATCGCTGGAATCTCGCCACGCGCGCATGCATGCGCAATATTGATAACGGTGCGCCCGCCCCCCGAGGCGAGCGCACCGATTCGAACAGTTTCGGCAGGCGTCAGTTGCACGCGCCGGTCTGCCACATCAAGAACGACCACTGATCAACAGCTTCACGAACGCGAGCCTCAAGCGGCTTGCCTGCGCCGTGTCCAGCGTCGCGATCGATATATAGAAGGATCGGCTCCGCAGCGGAATCACTACCGGTGTTCGCTTGCAGCAGCGCGGCCATCTTGCGCGCATGCAGTGGGTGAACGCGGCTGTCATTCTCACCAGCCGTAAACAGCACGGCTGGATACTTGGTGCCCTTCTTTGCATTCTGGTACGGCGAATACGCATTCAACCACTTGAACGCATTGGCATCACTGCTCGCGCCGTATTCAGGAACCCAGTACTTGGCAAGCAGGAAGTCCTGGTAGCGCAGCATGTCGCAGAGTGGAACTGCACTGATCGCTGCGGTCCAAAGTTCTGGTCGCTGTGTCACGGCCGTGGCGGTGAGCAATCCACCGTTCGAACCACCCATGACTGCCAAGTGCGCAGCCGAGGTGTACTTATCCGTGGTCAGTTTCTCTGCAACCGCATACAGGTCATCAAACACATTCTGCTTGTTCTGCAGCATGCCGGCCTTGTGCCACGCGTCACCAAACTCGCCGCCGCCGCGCAGATTGGCCACCACGTAAATGCCACCGCGCTGCACGAATGGAACGATGGTCGGAATGAATTCGGGCGTCAATGAGACATCAAATCCACCGTAGCCATACAGCACGGCGGGGTTGTTGCCATCCATCTTGGTTCCCTTCTTCATCACAACAAACGCAGGAATCTCTGTGCCATCTTTACTCTTGGCGCGGATTTGCGTCACGTCAATATCGTTCATCTTGACGTCAAGTTCCGGCGTTGCCCAGATCTCTGGCTTGTATGGCTTCCAGAAGATGTCGCAACGGTAAATGGTGCGCGGGCTGTTGTAACTCGCAAACGAGAAGAACATCTCCGTGTGCTTGCGGTCGCAGGCCACGGTCACGCTGCCGACTCCAGGAACTGGAATCTCAGCAACTGGCTTACCGTCGAACTTGTAGGTGCTCACGGTGTCGTGCGCATCCTTCTGCCACACCACCACAATCTCATCCTTGCCAAAGTCAACCTGGCTCATCACTGCATCCTTCTGCTCAGCAATGATGGTCTTCCAGTTGGATTCCGCAGGATTTTTAATGTCAACCGCTACCAGGCGCACGTTGGGTGAGCCAAGCGTGGTGGTCATGTACAGCGTGTCATCAACAATCTCCACCGGGCTGAACTGTGCGCCGCGTCCAACTGCGATGGCAATCTTGGTGTCCTTGCCCTGCTTCAGTTCGTCAAATTTGCCAACCCACAGATCGTTCTCTGTCCAGCCGCGGCTCATGCCCAGGACCATCCAGCGGTCTTCGCTCATCAGTTGCCCGAACGGCACCTCGGATGGATTGGTCTGCTTCATGAGCACTGGATCCTTATCCACTGGCTCGCCCAGCTTGTGATAGGAAACCACGCGGCTGTAGGGATCCTTTGGATCAGTCAGTTTGCTGTAGATGAACGCATCGCCCCAGTTGTTCCAACCACCGAATGAAACCTTGCCAGGAATCTCGTCAGGGAAGTGCTCCTTGGTATCGGTGCGCATCACCTTGAGGACGCTCATTTCATCGCCAGCCTTGCTGGAGCCGTATGCAAACTTGGAGCCTTGCCAAGAAGGCATCCACCAATCGATGGACGTCAGGCCCGATGGATCGATCACATTCATATCGATCACCCTCGCGCCGCCCAAGTTGGCGCCGCCGTTGCGGACATAGATCGCGGGCTGGTTCATGCGGCCATCGCGCTGCGCATAGAAGTAGCCGGGCCCGCGAATAATCGGAACGCTCCACGAGGTGATCTGCATCAGCGGCGTGAGTTCCGTGGTCAACATATCGCGGCAGCGCAGCGGATCCAGTGTGGAGCGCAGATTCTGCAACTGCGCATCCGTCCAAGTCTTGACCTCTGGGGAGTCCTTCTCCAAGGCCTCAAGCCAGCGGTAGTCATCGGTGACCTTGGTACCGCCGTAATCATCGGTGGTGGGTGAAGTCCGGGTTGCGGGTGGGGCGGCAAGCGCGACGGTGGCAAGGAGTGCAATGAGCATCCTCACAGGATAAGTCTCCGCGATGTTTCATGCCCATCGCGCGCCGTGACACCACCGCCGCGTAGGGCGCTGGTTCTAACCTATGGAGCAGTTGTTCTTTACGCAGTAATGACGTCGGGCATCTCAAACAAGCCCTCCGTGAGGTTGCGTGGTCCCTTGGCAGTAATCAGGACGTCCGCCTCATAATGAACCGCCAGCGATCCATCGCCAGTCCAAATGGGCCACTCGCGACCCTTGGTACGTGTTTCGGTGGTGCCGATCGCAATCATCGGCTCCACCGCCACCAACATGCCGGGAACCCACGGCTTCCACGCCTCGCCCCATTCGCCGGGGTAGGTGGGAACCACGTTCGAGATAAACGGAGGCCCATGCAATTCGCGGCCAATGCCGTGCCCGCCGAGACCGCGCACCAAATGGAAACCACATTCCTTCTCAACGTGTTTCTGAACCGCTTTCGCCCAGTCAATCAGTGGGCGCTGAGGCTGCATCGCGGCAATGCCACGGCGCAGGCTTTCCTTGCCGCTCTCCATCAAGGCGCGCGTGAGCTTGTCCGGCTCGCCAAACGAGTAGGTCCACGCGGCGTCGCCGATCCAACCCTTGTTGCGAACGCCAATATCAATAGAAAGGATGTCGCCCGTGCGCACCGGGTCGCGCGTCATGGTGTGCGTTCCATGGACGACGCACGCATTCGGGCTCAGGCATGCTTGGCTTGGGTAGGGCGGGTGACCGCGCACGGCGTAGTCAAGGAAGCAGCTCGAGCAGCCGAGGTCCTTGAGTGTGGCGCCAACAAACGAATCGATTTCCGGAAGTGTCAGCCCGACTCGCAGAAATTTCACCAGCCGGCGGTGTACTTCTACAACGCGTTCTGCTGCGGCTTCCGCATGAAGGATGTCTTTGGGGTCGGTGACGAGCACGGGTTGCGAAGGGTACGGGAAATCGCCAGCGCGGTTTACGGCCGAACGATTCGGAAGAGGAGTTATTTATGCGACGCGCACGCTGAGATCACCGCCCAGAATCGTGAGATCTGGCCCGGGTCCTGCTACTTCATGGGCGTAGGCGCGCTCGTCGCGGTGCGTGAGTAACTGCAGATCCGCGCGTAAGCCCACGCCGATACTTCCGGTACTTCCTTCAAGTCCCAGCACGCAGGCGGCGTTGTAGGTGACCGCACAAATTGTTTCCGCGGCGGTCAGGCGCATGTGTTTTGCAGCCAATGCAGCGGCAAACTGCACGCTTGGGCTCGGTGCACTTCCGGGATTCCAATTGCTCGCCGCAGCAAGTGCGCCGCCCTGATCGATCAGCTTTCGCCCATCCGCAAATCGACCGTCGAGCGCAAAGCCACACACGGGCAGCACCACGCCAATGGAGCTGCTTGCAGCAAGCGCCGCAATTCCACTGGCAGTGCTCGCTTCCAAATGATCAACGCTGCGCGCGCCAAACTCCAGTGCCAATTCCAGCGCACCGATCGCATTGAATTGATCGGCATGAACACGCACTGGCATACCCAATTGCCGAGCCTTGGCAAACAGTGTGCGGCACATCGCTACATTCCATGCGCCTTCTTCACAATATGCATCTACAGCAGCGTTCGGCACGCGCTGTGCCACGCGCTCCAGCAGCGCACACATGTCGGCCACTTGCGCGGGGTTCTCGCTGTCAAGCGCGTGCCCCAACAGAAGCGTTGCAACGATCGGCGCTGGCCAAACGGCGCGCACGTCAAGAATTGCTTCCAGCATTTTCAGTTCAGTTTCGGCATCAAGGCCGTAGCCGGTTTTTACTTCAACCGCGCCAGTACCCACCGCGCGCATCTCCGCGAGTCGCTCCGCTAACTGTGAGGCCAGTGCATCTCGCGAGGCCGCGCGCACGGCCTTCACCGTGGAGAGAATTCCACCACCCGCTTTCAGAATTTCTAAGTACGAAGCACCAGCGCGCTTCTGTTCCCACTCGCCCCAGCGCTCACCCGCCCAACATGCATGCGTGTGGCAATCAACCGCTGCAGGCATGAGCACTCGACCGCGAGCATCAATGCGCGCCGAGACCGCGCGTGTCACCGCCGGCCCCGCGCCCACCGCGGCAATGCGTCCGTTCTCCACGATCACATGTCCGCGTTCAATGACCCGCAATGCGCCCATCGCACCACCGCGCAGGGCGCCACCGCCCGCAGGCGGCACGCAACTGACGATGCGCGCATTCTCAATGGCGATCGATTCATTCACCATAGGGCTCGACAGTACCATGAATCCATGGAACTCTTCGTCATTCGTCATGCCAAGGCCGCCGATCGTGACCCGGAGCAATGGCCCGATGACTCGCTTCGGCCGCTGACCCGCGAAGGTGCGCGTGAATTTGAACGCGTCGCGCGCCGGGTGGGCAAGTGGCGCCCCGGTGTTGACATGGTTCTTTCCAGCGGCTGGCTGCGGGCCTGGGACACCGCGCGCATTCTGCAGGCGCACGCGGGATGGCCGAAACCGGCGCGGACCAAATTGCTTGAGGGTTCCGATGCGGGCTCGGTGGCGGCCATCGCTGCATTCCTTTCGGAGCAGCCAGTCGTTGCGCGCATCGCCATCGTTGGCCACGAACCCGTGCTCGGGCATCTGGTGTCTGCTTTGGTTTCCTCTGATTCCGGACTCCGGCTTGACCTTCGAAAGGGTTCGGTGGCATGGCTGCGTGGCGCGCCGGGTGCCATGGAGCTGTGCGGACTGTTAGTGCCTGCGATGCTGCGTAGTCGCTAGTTCTGCAGCGCGTTGCAGCCTCATTTGCACCGTGGCGGCGTGGTATAATCCGTCACTCACATGGAACTCCCACCCACCCGCAAGAAGACTCCGCTCGCTGAAGTTGCATGGGACGGCCCATTGGTTTCGATCAAGTTTGCCGGACCGAACATCGGTCAGCGCGAAACCCCGATCATCCAAGAGGACATTGGCCCGTACCTGAAGCTCAAGACCATCAAGTATTTGGTTCTTGACCTCAGCGCCGTCTCCTTCATGAGTTCCATGGGACTGTCCATGTTCATCGGCGCCCGCAATGCAGCGGCCGCCGTTGGCGCACAGCCAGTTCTGTTTGGCTTGAACAAGGACCTCAAGAGTTTGATGGCCATGATGAAGATGGACAAGCTCTTCAAGGTCGTTGACTCACAGGCCGACTTGAACAAGTTGCTCAGTAAGTAAATTTGGAGTCGTACTGATTGATGACGTGCATCAGCGCCCACCGGCGCGGATGTCGCTCGGGTCGGTGACGTTGCGCGTGTCGCTCAGGCAGTATTTCGAGCGCCGGTCGCTGAACTAGTACGCGAAGCCCCAGGTCGGCATGACTGCTTCCGCCGCGGCTGGCCCAACCGGCGCAGCAGTTTCCGGGCCAGCTTGGAAGTTGCGCCACGCAGGCGCTTGGTTCACTCCGTAGATCACCACGTCCGCCTTGTTCTTGTCTTCCGCACGAAGCGCCAGCGTCTCGCCGCGCTGCACAGTGACAGTGAGCACATTGGCGAACGGCGCGCGTGCTTGGATCTCGCTGATCAGGCCACCATCGTTTTCAGAGTGGAATTGACCAACCAGATGAACGATCTTGCCACCCGATGGCGCTGCGTTGTAGGCGCGCACGATCGAATCCGCCATCGTGGCGTCCCAGAGTCGCTGCGACCGTAGCACTGCATCAAGTTTCTCTTCATCAACAGCGTTTGCACCATTGCCACTCATCAGCGCCTTGAATCGCTCGCGGTACGAGTCTGGTGGATCGCGCTCCGGAATAGAGAAGAGCGCCTGATCTTCGGCGGGAAGCGCTTCGAGCGCCGCATAGCCCTCCGTGCGCGCGCGGCGAACGTAGTCGCGCGGTGCGTTCGCAGCGATCACTGGCGCGTGTGCAGCCTTCGCCGAATCAATCACCGGTTGATAGAACTTTTCCCACGAACCCGTGGTCGCCCAGTCGCGTGACTCGGTGCGGTCGATGAATTCCGTCACGGTGATTTGGTTGTTGAGATAGGCATCAACAATCGGCTGCTCGTTCCGCTCCAGCATCTCTAGGGATACGGCGCTGCCCGGCCACATGGCGAACACTTCATCAACAATCGCCTGCTGCACTCCGTGCGCATTGGCGTCGTCATGTTGTTCACCAACCACCACAATGTCTGCCCAGCGGATGCCGCTGGAGAGCGCGTACCAATCGAGCGGTGCGCCGTTATCTCCTCTGAACATCGCCAAACTTCGCGGACCACTTTGCACGCGCGGTACCAACGTGGAGCCAGGCTCCGGCGCCCAGTACCAGATGGGATCCTCATATGGATTGCGCGTGCATGCAGCCAACGTTGCACATGCTGCCAACGCAATAAACGCGCGGGCAAACATGGCGGTGGTCAGGCTGGCACTTCGCTTCATGCGGGCAGTGTAGGTACTTCAGGCGACGCGTCCATCAACCAGATGCACGGTGCGATCGGCGCGCGCAGCAATCCACTGGTCGTGGGTGACCATCACCACGGTCAGCCCGGCACGGTGCTGTTCGGCAATCATGTCCAGAATGGTGTCGCCGGTCTTGGCGTCCAGGTTTCCCGTGGGTTCATCGGCAAGCAGCACGTCCGGATTATGCATGAGGGCACGCGCGATAGCAACGCGTTGCCGCTCGCCGCCGGAGAGCTCCGCTGGCCGATGCCGGAAGCGGTGCGAAAGTCCAAATCGTTCCAGCAACATGCGCGCACGGTCACGAATTTCGCCTTGGCGGCGCATCCATTCAAACCGCCCGATACCAATGGTGGCGGGTAGCAGCGTGTTCTCCAAGACATTCAGTTCCGGCAACAAGTGATAGAACTGAAACACGAACCCAATGTGTTCGTTGCGATAGCGATCAAGGCGCGACTGGCTGTAGCCGCCGACATGCTCGCCCCGAAAGGTGACCGTTCCGGAATCCGCGCGATCAAGTCCACCAAGGAGGTGTAAGAGCGTGCTCTTACCGCTGCCACTTGAGCCCAAGATCGCCACCCACTCGCCCGGCTTCACGTCAATCGACGCGCTCTTGAGGACCGGCACTTCCACACGACCCATGCGGTAGGTCCGAACAACATCGCACGCGGAGAGCAATACTCCTTCAGCGGCGTGGGGCGGGGTGCTATGCGGGTGCATGGTCATAGGTTTCAGTCAGTCGGGTTTCAGTTACTCGTAACGAAGCGCGCGCACCGGATCAATATCTGCGGCGCGCGCTGCGGGCACCGCCGCTCCAAGGACGCTAAACACAATGGCTCCAACGGCGGTGATCCAAGCATTGCCCCAGTCCATTTCGCTTGGAATGGTGGCAAAGTAGTAGACCGCTGGATCCCAAATCAGGAAGCCGCGATGCAAGACCAATCCAGTACCGATGCCCACCAGAGCAAGGGTGGCCACTGTCCAGAGCAGCACGCTCAAGATGCGTGACCGCGTCAGCGCGCGCACGGTGAGTGCAGCGGAGCCGGCGGCAAGCAGGAAGAACGTGACATAGAGCCACGGGGGGGCGTCGTTTCCAAGTGCCATATGAATGGCATTGATATTGCGAATCACTAGCCACGCCAGCGCGATTCCGACGCCTGAACCAACCATGCCAATGGTGAGTCCATAGCGAAGGAAGATCCACAGTACGCCCATGCGGCTCGCACCGATCGCGCGCAGAATGCCAATGTCGCGCGTCTTCTCGCTGACGATCGACCAGAAGATTGCCAAGATCAATCCTGCGCAGACGAGGTAGGTGATCGAGAACAAGATGCGCATCATCTGTCGCTCTTTCTCGACCGGCGCAATCAGGTCGCGCAGGCGCTGCTCCCACGTCATGATGGAGACATACTCCGCGGCCGGTGGCCGAGTGCGCACGTTTGGATCGGCGGACTTTTGCAAATAGAACTGTTCGTAGGCTTCGGCAACTTGCACGCGCAATTCATCGGGAGTCACGCCCTCCTTGGCGCGCACCAAGATCTGCGTAGCGCGCGCGGGCGATGTACCGATCACTGGATAGTTGCCAGAGGCATCCGGTACGGCCGTGGTATCCACGATGGGTGCTTCGTCCAGCCGCAGCAGTTCTTGGCCTTCTTTCAGTGGAATGAACACGCGGTTCTTATCCACTTGAAACACGCCGGACATGACTTCGTTGACTACTTTGAAGACGCGGCTGTTTGACTGTGAAACAGTGCCCTTTTCACTGATTGGCACCAGCGTCACGGTGATCTCATGATTGGGCATCCACCACGTCGAGTTGCGTGGTCGATAGCTGCCATCGCGTTGACGCTGATTGACGATGGAGACGTGCATGCCCAAGAGTGCACCCGGGCGATCAGTGGCACGTTCGCGCAGCACCTTGGCATCTTCATAGAGCCCGCTCAAGTCTTGTTGGCGACGCGGGTCGTCCTCGGCCATCGCCAGTGCTTCTTGTGGGCTCGCCGCGGGCTTCCACCAAATGGTTCGATCCAGTTCAGTGACCTGCGAGAACGTTTCTGGCTCAATCGCCCACACCTGCGCGGTGACGACGTCCTTGTTGGGTCCGCTCGGATACGGCATCCGCAGCAATCCATACGTGTCCACCAGCGGCGTGGCCGCAGCCGCTCCGGGAAGTTTCAGAACGTCGGCAATGAACTCCTTGTAGTAGGGAATTCCTTGCACGGGGTAACTGATCACCACATCTCCCATCAGCGTGCGACCCGAGGCGCGCAGGTTGTCAAGGAACCCGCTCATGACGCTCACCACAATCACCACCAGTGCCACACACAGACCAACCGCGGCGACGGCGATGAGTGGAATGATCCGCGTGGAGAGATAGCGGCGAACAAGGAGTTGGGTGTAGACGGCCAAGGTGCCGAATCGTAGAGGTTTCAAGAACACGATGGGGCTCTGAAGGCGGTACCCTTGTTCATCCCGCGGCGGCGCGGGTACCGATGGACACACTCGTCACCGTTTCCACCATTCTTGCCGTCGCCTCGGTCACCGAGTGCGTCCTGTGGATGGTGTTGGCGATCCGTGCGGTGCGCGAGTGGCGGTGCGCGCTCTTCATTGCCGACGCGCTTCGGCTGCCCGCCATTCCATTACCGTTGCTCACGGTAGTGATCCCGGCACATAATGAGGAGTTGATGGCTCCCAACTGCGCCCGGAGTGTGCTGGCGTCTGACTATCCGGCGCTGGAACTGATCTTTGTGCTCGACCGCTGCACCGATGGCACGCGCGCTGCGCTTGAGCCGATTGCTGCAGCTGATTCACGCCTGCGCATTGTTGAGAATTCATCGTGCCCCACCGATTGGGCCGGCAAGTGCAACGCCGCGCGCGTTGGCGCCGATAACGCCCGCGGCGAACTGATCCTCTTCACGGATGCCGACACCCACTTTGACCCAAGGCTGCTGCGCGCTTCCGTGCAACTGTTGCGGTCTCGCGCGTTGTCCATGCTTTCGCTGTTCAGTTCCCCAACGCACAAGCACTGGTTTGAAATGGTGGTGCAGCCGGTCACCAGTCTCATGCTGCTCAAGCTCTTTCCAATGAAGCGTGCCAATGCAGCCACGGGGCGTCGCCCCTTTGCCAACGGTCAATTCATGCTGTTTGAGCGCTCGGCGTACCAAGCGCTTGGTGGACATGCGGCCGTCAAGGATGATTTGCTGGAAGACCTCGCCTTTGCGCGCCGCATGAAGCGCGCCAAGATGGAGCAGGGCGTTGCCGTATCAGACGGCATGCTGGTGGTTTCCATGTACGACTCCTGGAAGGCATTCCAAACCGGATGGAAGCGGATTTACATCGAAAGCTGCCGGCGTAATCCAGCGCGTATGCGTAAGGAAGCACTGCAACTCTTGGTGATTGTGGTTGCTATGCCCGTGATACGAACCGCATCGGTGGTGCTTGCGGCCATCGCGCTTCTTGATGGCCATCCGATGGATGCAGGAACGCGGGCATTTGCGGTCGGTGCGCTGGCGGTTGGAATCGCCGCGCCGATCATTCGCCTTGCGACGCTCGCGTGGATTCACCGTACCGCTTCGTTTCCGGTGTGGAGCGCGCTGTGCTTTCCAGGCGCCGCCATTGCCGTCGCGCGCATCTTCTTTGACGGCGCACGTGATCTGAATGCGCGCACGCCGGTGCGATGGGGTGGTCGTGAATATCTCCTTGAACCAACTAATCTTTGAACCAACTAATCTTTGAACCAACTAATCTTTGAAACGCTTGCACTGAATCACCCGAACCAAGCCATCACCACATGAGAATTCTTCTTACTAACGACGACGGAATCACCGCACCCGGAATCGCCGCGCTCTACGACGCACTGCAAGGCCTTGGTGAAATTCGAGTGGTTGCACCCGCGGACATGCAGAGTGCTTCAAGCCACGGCATCACCTTTCATCATCCATTGATGGTCAGTGAAGTGCAGGCCAACCCACGCATGCGCGGCGTTGCCGTTGAAGGGCGACCCGCGGACTGCGTCAAACTGGCAGCGCGGTGCCTGTGGCAAGAGTGGTACGGAGTTGGTGCACGCCCGGATCTGGTGGTGAGCGGCATGAATGCCGGCGCCAATGTCGGCATCAATGTCATTTATTCCGGCACCGTGGGAGCGGCGGTTGAGGGCGCATTCCTTGGCATTCCCTCCATCGCCGTGAGCTTGCACCTCGGCGACCGCACCAAGACGCAATTTGCACGCGGCGCAGAGATTGCGCGCGTCGCCATTGATCGCATCCTGCAACATCCGCTTGATGCGCACCGCGTGATGAACGTGAATGTCCCGCGTACGGAGAGCCCCGATGCACCCATGCCACCCATTCGTGTGGCAAAGATGAATGTCTCCGCCGGCATCGATGGATACGAACGCCGAGTATCGCCGGATGGTCGCACGTACTACTGGCCCAATGGCAACGGCATGGAGTTTTTCCACACTGCCGAGCACACGGATGTGGAAGCACTGACCGCGCGCTTCGTGACCGTCACTCCGCTTTGGTATGACCTCAGCGAACACGAAACGATTGAGTCGTGGGGCGCACGCCTGAACGGTTGATGATCAGAACAACAACTGCAGGGTGATACGAACCTTCTCGGTGCCCTTCAAGTCATCGATCTTCTTTCCGGCGGCACGCCAGAAGAACAGGGAGTTCTTGAGCACTCCATCAATCTCGCTGTCGCCGCTGGAACGATTGAAGAACACATCGACGCACTTGCCGGTGCCGTCAAAGGTCAGCGAAACCACCGGTGGTCGGCAGTTGGGCAGGCTGCTGACTTGTTGCAGCATGGTGAACTGTGGCTTGCGTGGCTTCAGTTGAACGCCCTGCGCAGCCACCAGTCGGCCGTTCTTCCAGAGCTTTGGATCAACGCTGGTGGTGCTGGTGGCGGGACTCTCCAAGTCCTTCAAGTCACCCTCGCCGCCAGTGCCTGGTGTGGGCGAAGGACCACTGCCACCGGCCTTGCCTGACTCGCCCGGCGCATCAGTCTTTGATCCATCACGCGGCTTCTCCGTGGATGCGATGCCGCCACCGGGCTGCGCCGCAGGGGGCTGAATTGCAGGGGTTTCCGGCTTCGGCAGCACCGGCGTGGCGGGCGTGGTGGGCGCGGCGGTCTTGGCGGTTTCGTCCGGCTTCACAGGAACTGGCAACCGGTCCGCGGGCGGCACGGGCTTTGGTTCTTCTGGCTTCGGCACCTTTGGATCGCGCGGGGTTTCCACCGGCGGGTTGGCCGGTTGCGCGTTGGGATCGGCGGTGGTGACTGGCTCCGGCGTGGGCGGAAGCGGCGGTGTTGGCGGCGGCGGCACCGTGGCATCCGACGGCGGAGCAGGGGTGGCGTCCTTCGGTACTGCGGGCGTGAGAATGGTTGGCGTCGGTGCTGGCTCAACAGGCTTCGCCGGTTCTGGCGGAACAGCTGGACCCTCGGGTTGCTTCACGGGCTCAGCCGCTGCAACGACCGTCGTATCGGGCTTCGATGGTGTGCCGGCGGTGTCAGCCACCACTGTGTTCACAGTGGCGTTCGGCGCTGCGCCACCACCACCACCGCCATCGCCCTTGCTTCCGCGGCCGTAGTTCTGTTCGCCGTTTCCGCCCGCGTCACTCATCCGGTATCCGGCCTGTGACACCACGCTCAGCTGCGCCATGTGCTCTTCGTAATCGTCACGGCCGATGATGACCACGCTCATGGCATCGCCCTTATCTTCACCAACGGAGGTGTCCTCAACGTCGGGATACGCGGGCGATGGCTTGGGTGTTTCAATAGGAGGCGCGTCTTGCGAGCCCGGCGGCGGCGGAGGCTTTTGCGCCCCGTTTTCATGGGGTTTCTCCGCTTCTTCCTTCTCTCCCTGCTTTTTCTCTTTCTTTTCGCCCTGCTTAGCCTCAGCCTTCTTCTGTTCGTCGGTCTTGTTCTTTGGGTCCTTCGCATCCTTGGCTGCAGCGGCTTCCGCTTCTGCAGGCTTGGTGGTCAACAGGTCCGCCAATTGCGGCGAGAACAATACGGCGTGAAAGCACAGCGAGAAGCAGATGCCCCACGCAAGGGTCCGGCCGACGCGATCGTTGTCGGTGCTCGGAATGGGCATGACTCAGGGTTTCGGCGCGCCGGTTCCCGCGGGCGCCATGGGGTGGTTCGCGGCAGCAAGGCCAGGGCGACCAACCAGGTTGACGGTCATATTGAGCGGACGCATCCGGTCCCACAGTTCTTGGAGCAGCGGCGCACGGTCGATGGTTCCTTGGCCTTCGGCAATCGCCAGATAAACCACGGTCTTCTTATCTTTCGAAACCTTCTCGCGGATCCGCTCCACCAACTGCGTCAGTTCCACGGGCTCCTTGTCAACAAAGACCTTGCCCTCCAGGTTCACTGCCACGGTAACCGCCGGCGCGCCGGTGGCAGCCTTGCCGCTGGTGAACTGCTGCAGCTCCATCGGCACCAGGTCAACGCGCATGAGCGTGGCGGTGGCGTAGATGAAGTAGGTGATGAGGAAGGTCATCACGTCGATCAGCGGGATCAGTTCGATCCGGGGTTGAATGGGGGTACGACGCAGCCTGCGCATGGGGTGCGGCAGGATACGCGTTTCCGACATCCCGCTATCCTCTAACTGTGCCAATCAACGAATGGTCGGAATCTATCCAAGTCGCAGAGCTCCAGAACGACCCGTCGTTTTCGGATGACATGGCGACGCTCGCCGCTACATACCAGATGGTTGCTGATGGTCTGAAGACCGGTCGAACCGATCTTCGCGCCCGCGACGTGATTCTGGATATGCGTCACGTTCAGTTTCTGAACTCCTCGAACATCGCGCAGATGCTTCGCGTGCGCAAGTTGGCGCTCCTCGCCGGTGCGCAGCCGCGGATCTGCTCCGTGACCGATCGCATTTGGGGAATTCTGCTCGCCACCGATCTCGACCGCGTGTTTGACTTCAGCGAAGACGTAACCACCGCGCTGGCGGCGTTACAGATGGCACGCGGTAAGTAATCGCAGCCATCGGCTCACGCTGAGCAATAGCACGTCACTCGCAGGCCATCACTTCGGTCAGCACCCTTCTGCTCGCACTCTTCGGCCCGCACTCTTAAGACTGCGGCGCGTCAGGCGTCGGCGGAGTGACTTCGGTTGCAGGCACTGCTTCCACGGGCTCATCACCTTGTTCAATCTTGGCCACTGATGCGAGCGCATCGCCCGTATCAAGGCTGACCAATTTGACACCCTGGGTGTTGCGCCCCACCTGCCGAACATCAGCAGCGCGAATACGCACCACCATGCCGGACTTGGTGGAGAAGATCAATGAATCGGTGTCGGTCACGCTGCGCACCGCCACCACGCGACCGTTGCGACCCTCAGTACGAATATCGATGCGACCCTTGCCGCCGCGACTCTGCGCGCGTGTGGAGCCGTCTTCGCTTTGCACCAAGTACTCCTTCATCGGAGTGCGCTTGCCGAAGCCAGATTCGCACGCGGTGAAGAGGTCGAGCGTGTCATCGCAAACGATGCCGCCAACCACGTCATCGCCGTCGGCGAGATCAATACCAATCACGCCCGCCGCAGAGCGTCCCATGACGCGCGCGTCGTTCTCATCAAAGCGGATGGACATTCCCTGCGCGGTGGAAAGCAGAACATGGCTGTTACCGCTGGTCACCAGCACGTCGACCAAGCGGTCGCCTTCCTTCAGACCAAGCGCAATGATTCCAGACTTGTTGACGTTGCGGTACTCCTGCAGTGCCGTGCGCTTCACTTGGCCGTTGGCAGTGAGGAAGAACAGGAAGTCTTCGCGCTGTTCAAACTTGGCAACTGGTCGCCACGTGCAGATGCGCTCCTCGGGGCGGAGTTCCAAGAGGTTTTGAATGGCGCGTCCCTTCGCAGTGCGCGCAGCCTCCGGAATCTGCCAGACCTTCATCTTGAAGACGCGACCGGTGTTCGTGAAGCAAAGGAGATCGTCGTGGCTGGAACTCACGTAGAGCTGTTCCACGAAATCAGCATCATCATCATCGCTTCCCGCCGCCTTGCTGCTGCTTGATGACTTGGCGCCAATGACGCCCTTGCCGCCGCGGCCTTGCACGCGGTACGTATCGGCAGGCAGTCGCTTGATGTAGCCGCGTCGACTGACCGTGAGCACCACTTCGTGCTCAGGAATCAGGTCGGCCATTTCAAAGTCTTCCGCTTCATTGCCGGCAATCACGGTGCGCCGTGGGTTGCCGAACTTCTCTTTCAATTCGATGGTGTCTTCGCGAATGATGTCGAGCACCAGGCGCTCATCAGCAAGGATTGCCTCCAGGCCATCGATTTCATCAACAAGCTTGGCGAGTTCCGAAGTCAGCTTCTCGATTTCCAAACCGGTGAGCTGAATCAGACGCAACGCACCGATCGCCTCAGCCTGCACGCGCGTGAGTCGTGTTCCGTCGGGTTCCGTCTTGGCAATCACCGAGTTGGGAATCTTCGGTGCATACGGATGTGTGCGCGCGATGCGGAATGCGCGCTCCATCAGTCCGGCGATCGCTTCTTCGCGGGTTCGTGCCGCGCGGATGATGCGAATGACCTCGTCAATGTCGCAGACTGCGTAAATCAGACCCTCAAGGCGGTGCGCCTGCTGCTTCGCCTGGCGAAGTAGGAACGCCGTGCGTCGACGGATGACTTCCTTGCGATGCGCGATGTACAGATCAACCAAGTTGCGCAAGGGCAGCGTGCGGGGCTGACCGTTGACAAGCGCAATGTTGATGATTGAGAAGGTGTCTTGCAGCGGAGTGAACTCATAGAGTTGCTTCTCCACCACCGCGGGGTCGGCGTTCTTCTTCAATACCACCACGATGCGCGTTTGCGCGTCGCGGCCGGAGTGGTTCTTGACGTCGGCGATTTCAGGAATGCGATCGTTCCGGCTCGCATCCACGATCTTTTCGATCAGGTTCGACTGCACCACCTGGTAGGGGATTTCGTCGATGACGATGGCGTCGCGCGTGCCGTCCTTCTCCAAATGCACCTTGCCGCGCACAGTGACCTTGCCGCGGCCAGTGGCGTAGGCCTCGGCAATGCCACGTCGGCCCATGATCACGCCGCCGGTTGGGAAGTCTGGGCCAATGATGTGCTTCATCAGCTGGTCGAGGCCAATGGTTGGATCATCAATGACCGCAATGATCGCGTCGCATACTTCGCCGATGTTGTGCGGCGGCATGCTGCTCGACATACCCACGGCGATGCCGCTCGAACCGTTGACGAGCAGGTTGGGGAACTTCGCCGGGAGCACGGTTGGCTCCTGCAGGCGGTCGTCGTAGTTGGGCTTGAAGTCGACGGTGCCTTTGTCGAGATCCTCAAGGAGTGCCACCGCAGCGGCGGTCATGCGCGCTTCGGTGTAACGCATGGCGGCTGGCGGATCGCCTTCGATCGATCCGAAGTTTCCTTGCTTGTCGATCAGGAGTGCGCGGGTCTTCCAGGACTGGCCGAGATTCACCAGCGTTGGGTAAATCACGCTCTCGCCGTGGGGGTGGTAGTTACCGCTGGTATCGCCGCAGATCTTGGCGCACTTGATCTGCTTGCGGCCCGGGCTCAGATTGAGGTCATGCATCGCCACCAAAATGCGCCGCTGCGAGGGCTTGAGACCGTCACGGACATCGGGCAGGGCCCGGTCCATGATGGTGCTCATGGCGTACGTGAGATAACTGTCATGCAGCTCGCGCTCGATCTCAATATCAACGAGGCGATCTGCCGGTGGAACGGTGGTTTCTGGTGTCTCTGACATACGGGTTTCCGAGCCGCGGAGTGTACCCGAAACGGCAGAAATTGACGGCGCGCCACGGAAATGCACGCGGGTAGTTTTGGCCAAATTTCCAGTTGGATTTCCGCTGTTCTGGCGCTCAGCGCTCAGCCCAACGGCTCACACCTTCTCAAGCCACACCAGCCACTCCATATTCCCCGGCACGCCCTTCTTCTTGCTGGTCTTGCCGCCCACCAACGGGCTCGTTGTGCTGCCCAGGACACGCGCGCCGAGCGCCAGCATTTCGGATTCAACGCGCGCCACCACGCCCGGCGCGCGCTCGTGCGGCAGGAAGCCGCGGTCGAGCCATTCCTTCTCTGCATCGCGGAGTTCGTAGTGTGGTTTGACCAGGGAGACGATGCGCCCGCCCGGTGCAAGCCAGGTGAGTGCGACAGGAATTGCCAGTCGCTGCGGCGTCCATGCCAAGTCAACCACCACCAAGTCCACGCCGCCAACCGGTGGCACTGCATGCAGCGCATTGGTGCGCTCGCGCGTTTCGACACGTGGATCTTGGCGGAGTTTCCACGCGAGCGTTCCATAGCCAGTGTCGATAGCAAGCACACTCGCCGCGCCGCGCTGCAACATGCAATCGGTAAATCCACCGACGTTGCAACCAAAGTCTGCGCAGCGCAGGCCGGTGACATTCAACTTAAATTCATCAAGCGCATGCGCGAGCTTGGCCCCAGCGCGTGAGACGAAAGTGGTGGCTGCAGCGCCGTCAGCCACGGTCAGACCTTCACGCCTACAACTGCAATTCCCGCGCGATCCGCCGCCGCGAGTACCGCTGGTCGGTCCACCAAGATCACTCGGCCTGCGCCAACGGCAACGCATCCCGCGCCAGCTTTCGCCAGGCTTTCGATGGTCTGTACGCCAATCGTTGGGACGTCGGCGCGCATGTCGTGACCTGGTCGCGCTGTCTTGAGGAGCGTCCATCCGCGTGCTCGGCATAACTCGCCGCTGCGCGCGATCATGGCATCGGTTCCTTCCACGGCTTCCACTGCGATCACATCACGATCGCGCACGCTTATCGCTTGGCCGATATCGAGCCCGCCCACCTTCTCAAGGAGCGGCCAGCCAAAGGCGATGTCGCCCTGCGCGCGCGCATCCGGCTGCACGCGGCCCATTGGGCCCTCGCTCGCCATGTGGTCGGGGATGTAGCGGGTCGAGTCGATGAGAAGCACTCCTTGGGTAGCGAGGTCGTCGGCCACCGCTCGCAAGAGGGTAGCGCTGCGCCGATCATGGCGCAGCTTTCGTAGCCAGAGATCGATGGTTCGAAAGTCCGGAATATCGCGCAGCGCCTTGAGCTTGGCCCAACGCTCGTGCATTTGCTGCTTGCTGACGCGGCCCACCATGGTGACTTCGCGAACGCCGGCGCGACGAAACAGCCGAATCCACTTGCCCATCTGCAGAATGCCAGCTTCGTGAAATTCGTCGCAGAGTTCCGGTAGTCCGGGCATCCATTGCCCGCGTAGACCCACGCAGTAAATTCGCTTTCCCTGAGCACGCATGCCGCGCGCCACCAGGAAGGGCAGCGTTCCCTGTCCAGCGATGATGCCGACGCGGTCGGTCATGCGCTCGCGCCTGGTGGAACGGGTGTGTTTGGTTGCACTGGTGCAGTCGCGGCACGGTGGTCTACGCCGGGGTGCACATCACGCCCGGCATGCATCGGTAGAAACGACGCAGCGTCGTGCGTACCCGGCTGATGCGCCAGCAATGCATCGATCGCGGCGGTACCAGTGGTGACCACGCTGAGGACCCCGCGGATCGCTGGGCGCACAAAGCGGTGCTGAATGCCGTGTTCAATCATGGTCACCAGCGGGTCATAGTAATTGTCATGATTGACGATCGCGATCGGCTTGTTGTGATCGCCGAGTTGCCGCGCTACGAGTACTTCAAAGAACTCCTCATAGGTGCCTAGACCACCCGGAAGCACCACGTATCCATCGGCGCGGTCCATCAAGATGCGCCGGCGCTGTTGCATGGTGTCGACCACCACGAATTCATCGCAGCCGGTCCAACCCTGCTCAAGGTCCATGAGTTTGTGCGTGATCACTCCGATCACCCGACCGCCGCGTTCTTTGGCCGCACGTGCGCAGGCGCCCATCAATCCGATGGAACCTCCGCCGTAAACGAGCGCAATACCGCGCTCAGCAAGCGCATGTCCAAGGTCGCGGGCGCCCTCGGTGAAGTGCGGCTCAAGGGCGCCGCTCGAGGAGCAATAGACAGTGACGGATTTCATCACGGAAAGTATGCCCGATTCTGCTGCCGGACGCGGATACGCTTGGGACATGCAGGATGCTGGAACAAACGCCGTGCTGGCCGTCATCGCCGCCGCCGCAGCAGCAGCGCTGGCATCGGCGGTGATGACATCGATTCTCATTCGCCTTGGTCACCGCTCGGGCGCGCTCGATTCTGCCGGGGTCGGTGGTCACCGCAAGGAACTACGCCCGATCCCCAACATTGGTGGCGTGGCGATTACCTGGTCTGTTCTGTTGCCGATTGCTGCGGGGTTGACGGGTGCGGCCAGTATCGGCGCTGATCGCTTGGCCGAATGGCTGCCACCGTTCGCGGAGAGCGCACGGCGATTTGCTGGCAACGCGCAACCCGCGTGTGCCATTCTCATCGGGGCAGCAGTGTTACACATCATGGGGCTCCTTGATGATCGCCGCGCTCTTCCTGCGTGGCCGAAACTACTTGTGCAATGCGCGGTGGCGGTCGGTGTGGCGTCACTTGGTGGCGTGCGTGTTCTGATGCTTCTTGATGCGCATGTGGGTGGACCGTGGCTTTCGGTTGCGCTCAGTGCCACCTTCATGGTGGCCATCGTGAACGCGATGAACTTTCTTGACAACATGGATGGTCTTGCTGGTGGAGTGTCGTTCATTGCGGCGGCCGCGTTCTGTACGGCCGCGTGCATTTCGCGACAGTGGGCCACTGCGGCGGTGCTCGCCTTACTTGCGGGTGGACTTCTGGGATTCCTGGTCTTCAACTTCCCATGGCGTGCAGCGCGTCCGGCACGGATCTTCATGGGCGATGGTGGATCGCTGCCGGTCGGATTTTTGTTGGCGGCCCTTGCTATCCAAATCACATTCACGGCGCCTGATGATCCGGAATACGCGCTCGGTGCGCGCTGGTACGGAGTGCTGACACCGCTGGTGATCTTGACGGTTCCGCTGTACGACTCAGTCATCGTGACGCTGCTGCGCTTGGGGCAGGGCAAGAGCCCGATGGTTGGAGATCATCAGCATTTCTCGCATCGTTTGGTGATGCGTGGGCTCTCTTCCCGTGGCGCGGTGCTGTTGATTTGCGCGCTTGCAACAACCTGTGGAATCGGCGGGCTGCTGCTTGGTACCGCTGCGCCGTGGCAGGCGGTACTGATTGGCGCGCAAACCATCATGGTGCTGCTCACCGTTGCCGCGCTGGAACAACCGATGCTTGCGCAGATGCGCACCGGGGCTGATCGATGAGTGATGCACCGGGCGTTTCGGCGCATACGGAGGAGCCGTCGCGTGGCGCGGTTGCCGTTGCAGCGGCGGCGTGCATTGCCATAGTGGGCATGCTTTCGTGGCGAGCTTTAGTTGGACAACCGCCAAGCCTGTGGTTTGATGTGGACCCCGCCTCCGATCCGTTTCCATTCGCAGGGATCGCGCCTTCGACTGGTTTGATCCTTGACGCGCTGGCGCTGGTGTGTGCGTGCGTGGCCATTGTTTCAGTGCGCCGCGGCATCGATCGCGTGGGTGCGCTCTTGGTGGTGCTGGCATCCATTGGTGCCATTCCGGTGGTGTTGCATGGATTCAATTCACCCGACCACCTGTGGCGCGGCTTGCAATGGATGTCGGCTATGGGCAGCGCGGCGGCGCTGGTTGCAGCGCTTCGTGCCATGCCGCCGGAGCGTTCGCGCGCTACGCGAGCCGTACTCGTTGGGGTGTTGCTGGCCGCGCTCGTTCCGATCGCGTGGCATGGAGTATTGCAGGTGTGGCAGGAGCATCCCGCCATGGTGGAGGAGTTCCGTGCGCACCGGACGGAGATCCTTACCGCGCGCGGTTGGTCCGATGGATCTCCGCAAGCACTTATCTACGAACGTCGACTGATGCAGCCCGAGGCAACGGCGTGGTTTGGACTTTCGAATGTGGCATCCAGCGCATTTGCTGCAGGCGCCTTGGCATTTGCGGGCGCGGCCATCGCGCTGCGTCGCGTGCGTCCGGCCGGCGCGTTCTTGCTCGGCCTAGTGGCAGCGGTGTCTGCGCTCCTGGTGGTTGTCAACGGATCGAAGGGTGCACTGCTCGCCCTGCTGGCTGGCACAGTATTCGCCGTGTGGTGTGCCTGGCGTGCACCGAGCGCGCGCACCTGCGTACGGATGGCAATGACGTTCGTCGTGTTGGTCTTGGTGGCGGTGCTGGTGCGTGGTTGGATCGGCGAGCGCTGGTCGGAGCGAAGTTTGCTGTTCCGGTCGCACTATGTGACGGCTGCGGCGCAGATGGTCAACGATCATCCATGGTTGGGAGTTGGACCGGCGGGATTCGGAGAGTCCTACTTATTGGCGCGGCCGGATCGATCACCAGAAGAAGTGCAGAGCGCGCATGCTGCATGGGCGGATTGGTTGGCCTCGATGGGTGTGTGCGGCGCAGCGTGGATCGTGTTGTTTGGAGCACTGGTAGCGCTCGCCGCGCACGGAGCAGCGGCCGCGCCCAGCCCGGGTGCGCGCGGGGCGATCGGCGACGCAGCTACCGCAACGGTACCGCCGCGTATTGGATCGTTCGCTTGGAGTCGGGGCCCAATCATCGCCGCGGTGGTGGTATTGGCGGCTTCGCTCATGGCGATCGTTCCGGAGTTTGAATCCTTGGATGATGGGACGCTGCTGATGCGCGTTCTTGCGGCGCTGTTTGCCGCAAGCATCGCTGGTGCAACTGTGCGCGCCGTGCTCATCGGTGGTCGAGCGTGGGCCGCCGGCATTGCGGGAGCGGTGCTGCTGCTCGCCATGCATGGTCAGGTGGAAATGACCCTGTGGTGGCCAGGCTCAGTGGGTCGAACGGTGGCCTTGATTGCTGTTGGTGCCGCCTTTGCGATGCCGCGATCGACGTGCGATCGTTGGTCGCCAGTAATGGCAACGTTTGCTGCCTGTGCGCTGTTGGTGCCGGCGACGATCGGTGTCATCGGCGCACAGCGAGCGCACGCAGCGGAGGCAGTAGTGGCGCGAGCAGCGCAGCCATTGGCCGCGTTTGGCTTGGCGCGGCTACACATCGCACCGGCTCCGAACACATCACTGGCGAGCGCGCGCATGCAGGCGGCCTTGTTGCTTCTTGAGCATTCAACAAATCCGTGGCTTGATCGACCAGCGGTGGTCGCTGTCGGGTTACAGCAGCTTGCATCGGCGGTCTCCGTGGTGCCACCAGAAGATGCCAACTGGCCTGCAAAGGCCATTGAGCTGGCGAATCATGCGCTTGATACGCATCACTACGAATCGGTGGCTGCATCGGCTGCCTTGGTTGCAGAAGCGCTTGATGCTGCCAACGTGCGGGGCATGAAGGGCGTGACAAAGGCAGCGATTGATTCACTCTTGCAGCGCGCGGCGCAATGCCAAGTGTCGATCAATCCGCGCAGTGTTCGGGGCTGGACGCGGCTCGCCAACGTTGCCGAAGCGAAGGGCGACTCTGCTGCGTCCCGCAGCGCGGCCCTGCGTGCGCTTGCCGCAGACGATTCATTTGCACTTGACCCACTGCGCAAGCTGCCCGCTTCCGAGCGCGCCAATTTGCAACGCCAAGCAAGTGATAAATAGGTGCTGTGCACCCGTATTCCTCGGAACGCGTTAACTACTTGCCTTGCGCTTTGCGCACCGCATCGATCACTTGCTGGCGCGTGTACGCCTCACTCTTGAATACTTCCGTGCCGTTGGGGGCATAGACCACTAAGAGCGGAATGGTGACATAGTTCAGTTCTGCGAGTTTGGCAGCGCCGGCCTCATTCTTGCCGGTGATGTCCACTTTGAGAAGGACAACGCCGGGCTCGTTCAGGACAACCGACACTTCGTCGGATTCCAAAATGGTCTTCTCATAGGTCTTGCAGTTGATGCACCAATCTGCGGTGAAGTCGAGCACGACCACCTTGCCAGCATTCTGGGCATCAGTGAGCGCAGCCGGTGTGTACTTTTGCCAAGGCAGGCGCTCGTAGGTCAACACCGGCGGGATGGCAACGGACACCGCGGTAATAAATAGTCCGACGGTAACAAAGATCACCTTTGTACTAGCCTTCTTTGCAATTTGCAAAGTTCGCACAGTCATCCATAGTCCGGCTCCGGCGCCGGTGATGCCAATCACCCACCAGTAGATGGTCAGTGGTTCTTCGCGAAGTCCGTTGATGCCCGCGCCGATGAAATACACCGCCGCGGCCAAGAGCAGCAGTCCCATCACTTGCTTGAGGACGTCGCTGGCAGGACCGCCGCGCGGCAACTTTCGGGCCATCTGCGGGAAGGCACTGAGCACCAGGTACGGCAATCCCATTCCGAGGCCAATCGTAAAGAATACAGCGATAATCGTGTACGGATTCTTGGTGGTGACCGCCCATCCTGCTGCCGCACCCATCAGCGGCGCGGTGCACGGAGTTGATAGCACGGCGGTCATCACGCCAAAGATCACACTGCCGCCAATCGACTCATGCTTCGGCTCGATGGCGTAGACCCATTGCGGCAGCCCCACGCTGAAGAAGCCCGCCATGCCGATGGCCATGAGAGCAATGAAGATACCCACGCCGATCGTAAACGCTGGGTACTGGAACAACTGGTTTGATTGTTCAAAGCCCTTTGCTGAACTAAGCAAGACGCCAAGTGCTAACCAAAATCCAACTACGCCGACGGACATCGCCACGCCCAACATAAAGACGCGCATGCGACTTCCCGCGCCAGCGTTGGCAAGCCCAATGATCTTCAGCGGAATCACCGGCAGTACGCACGGCGTGAAATTCAAGATGATTCCGCCCGCAAATGCCAAGAGCAGCATGATCGGGAAGAACACACCTGATTCCGGGTCGAGTTCAAAGTCCCAGCCAAAGAGCGGCACCTTGATCGGTTTGGAACGGCCAAGCGCGCCGCCATTTCCCATGGCAGATGTCTCTTTGATGCGCCCAAAGACGGTGGAATCAAAGCCCGCAAACAGCGGCGTTTCCCCGGGTCCGGCAGTTGCTCGTGCGCCCGGAGTGATTTCCAGTGTCACCTTCTGCTCAACCGTTGCTGGTCCGAGGCATGTGTTGCTACACGCTTGGAATTCAATAGTGATTGCAAATTCCACGGTTCCAGAAGCGGATTGAGCAATGATCACCGGAACAAACGCAACCACCTTTCCTTCATAGACACCAAAGGTCTGCGGTCCCTCGCCCAAGTCGCCTTTCACTGCATGCGGGGCTGGCCACTGGATGTCGGCAACGCTCACCATGGCCGCACCGGCGGGCAGGGTCTTCACATCAATCGCCGTAAAGATTGCGCCGTCGAAGGCGGTCATGCCAGGCGGCAATGCGCGCGATTGCACTTCGCTTGTCCAAATGTGCCAGTCGCTGGCAATGTCCAATTCCACGGCAATGGGAAGTGTGTCGCCCGGTGAGGCCTTGAGGAGCGCCGCCGCGGTTCGGACTTCTACCTTGCTGGCGGAACTCCCCTGTGCGGAGGCGCCATGATTCATTGCAGCGGACGCCAGCAGAGTCAGTGCCAGGATCAGCCAGCGCAAGGAAGTACGCGCAGGGCAGCAGAGTGCAACGGGCTGTTCATTGGTCATACAAGGATAGAGGTTAGCCGCGTGAGCGAGCAAACGAGCCGGTTTCGCGGTTTGGCGGGCGCCAGGAGGGGTCGCCTCGCTGGAGTGGGGACCGAGGGGCTGAACGCGACAAATTCAACAATATCTGCTACAATCCCCCACCTGCCTCCGGATGTTCCGGGGTCGTCCGTCTTGGTTTCCAGGTCCTCAGTGTCCTGGGTTCGCTTCCTTGCACTGCCGTCCATGATCGCTACATCGATCCTGAATTCCGGCTCCAGCCGCCTCCCATGACGCCTCAAAGCGTCATGGTCTGCTTGCTGGTCGTCGATGCCGCGCGCATCGACGACGTGCGTCTTGGTTGCGTCCCCAGCGTCCGCCCGGAGGTCGCCCGTATGGGTTGACCGCCGCGCCGCACGAGGTTCTTCGGCCGCCAAGGCGGGCCATGCGTCGACCGGACGCGTGGCCCGTTTCGTTTCTGGTCACCCGGTCGTTCGGTCGGCTCAGCCGGTCCCGTCGGACCAGTCTGATTCATTCACTCGCACAGCACATCTTTCACCACATCTCATCATCCACGCTTCGGAGCACCTCACCATGAACCGCGAAACACTTGCCATCCTTGACTCGATCGCCCGCGACCGCAACATCGACCGCGAACTGCTCATTCACGACCTTGAGCAGGCCATGGTCAGCGCCGCCCGCAAGCACTTCAACTCACTCGACACCGAGGACTTTGGATGCGAGATCGATCGCCTCACTGGCGCCATCACGCTGTGGCGCGAAGATGAAGACGGCATTCGTTCTGATGTTGACCTGAAGACGCTCGGTCGCATTCCGGCACAGACCGCCAAGCAAGTCATGATCCAGCGCTTCCGTGAAGACGAGCGCAACTCGCTCCTTGAAGAATTCGGCAAGCGCCAAGGCGAACTCGTCACCGGCACCGCTGCTCGTTACGAGGGCGGCGCCCTCATGGTGCAGATTGAGCGCATCGAAGGATTCATGCCGCGCAGCGAGCAGATTCCTGGCGAGCAATTCCAACCTGGCGATCGCGTTCGCTGCCTGATTCTTGATGTTCGCGACGCTACTAGCCAGGTGAAAGTAGTGCTTTCCCGCGCTCATCCGGACTTCATTCGCAAGCTCTTTGAAGCGGAAGTTCCAGAAGTTGCTGAGCGCGTGATCGAGATCAAGGCGATGAGCCGCGAGCCCGGTTTCCGCACCAAGCTTGCAGTATCCAGCGTTGACAGCAAGGTTGATCCGGTCGGCGCGTGCGTCGGCGTGCGCGGCAGTCGCATTCGCAACATCGTTGACGAACTCGGCGGCGAAAAGATTGACATCGTCCGTTGGAACGAGTCGAGCCAGGTGCTCATTGCCAATGCGCTGAAGCCAGCTGAGGTTGAAGAAGTCAGTCTCTGCTTCGAACTCGGCCGCGGCACGATCATCGTTCGCGAAGATCAACTGTCGCTTGCGATCGGTCGCCGCGGACAGAATGTGCGTCTCGCTGCTCGCCTCACCGGTTGGGATGTTGACATCCTGACCCCGGCTGAATTTGAGCGCAACTTGCAGGCCATCGAGGAGACGGTTCGTCCGCTTGAAGGCTTTACCGATGCGATGTTGGACAAGATGGGAGCCCTCGGCCTCATCAGTGTCTTTGACATCGAAGAAGTCGGCGTACCTGTGCTGACAGCGGAAATCGGCATGTCCGAGGAACTCGCTGAGCAGGTCGTCTATGCATGCAGCGAGAAGGGCAAGATTGTGGCTGAAGAGCAGCGCATCGCAGCCGAAGAAGACGCGGTTCGCAAGGCGGAAGACATGCAGGCCACCGATCTCTTGCTTG
>JBDKKN010000091.1:0-11066 GCA_039796075.1 Planctomycetota bacterium
TTGTTCCAGCGGCACTGAGTGGCATCGTGGCCAGTTGGTTGTTAGCGATCACCCGCGCCATCGGCGAAACCATGATTGTTGCGCTTGCAGCCGGCGGACTGGCCAGCATGACCCTCAATCCCGCGCATGAAGTGCAAACCATGACCGCTTACATGGTGCAGATCTTTACCGGCGACGCCCCCGCGTACGGCATTGAATACAAGTCGAGTTTCGCGGTCGCCACGGTTCTCTTCGTCATCACGCTCGCGCTGACTGTCGTTGGAAACCTCTTCCTCCGCGCATTCCGGGAGGAGTACGAGTGATGCATTCCCTTGGCGCACGCGCTCAATCCACAACCCGGACTCGAACGCCGGGCGAGATTGTTGCCGCGGCAACGCCAACATCACAAGTGGGTCGACGCGTCGTTGACCGTGCATTCCTTGGCGTATGCATTGCGTTCACCGCACTGGCGGTATTGCTCTTGGTGATCCTCCTCGCCTCTATTTGGCAGGACGGCCACGCGCGATTGTCGTGGCAATTCCTCTCTTCGTTTGCGAGCCGCAAGACCGAAGAAGCCGGCGTGCGCGCGCCCTTATGGGGCAGCATCTGGGTGTGCGTGATTTGCGCGGTTGCGGCGTTGCCGATCGGTGTGGGCACCGCCATCTACTTGGAAGAATTTTCTAAGCGATCCCGCTTTCGAAGTTTCATCCAACTCAACATCGCCAACCTCGCCGGCGTTCCGTCGATTGTCTATGGGATTCTTGGTTTAACAGCATTCGCGCGCGCGTTCGGTACCGCAAACAGCGAGGATCCGATCGCCTTCGGACAGCCGGAGTCGTTCTTCTATCTGCAACTGCCGTTCGGCCACGGGGTGCTGGCGGGCGGACTGACGTTGATGCTGGTGGTGTTGCCGATCGTCATTGTTTCCAGCCAAGAGGCGTTGCGCACGGTGCCAGGAAGCTTGCGCACTGCCGCGCTGGCGCTGGGTGCAACACAGTGGCAAACCACTTGGAATATCACTCTTCCAGCATCGATTCCCATGATCATGACCGGCGGCATCTTGGCCATGAGCCGCGCCATCGGTGAAGCCGCGCCCATCCTGGTCCTGGGCGTTCCACTGTTCATTCGCTCCACGCCAATCAATCTGATGAGCGATTTCACTGTGCTGCCTCTGCAAATCTATAACTGGTCCATGCGCCAGCAATCTGGATTCCATGAGTTGGCCGCTGCCGGCATCATCGTGTTGCTCGCCGTCCTCCTCACCCTCAATGCCTTGGCGGTCATCATCCGCCATCGCCTGCAACGTGCCAACGGCTGATGCCGCCCACGAGCATTCCATGACTACTCCCCCCAACGCACCCCCGCCACGAAGTATTGACATCAAGCCTCCCACACCAGTGGGCGCAACGGCTGCGGCGGCAGCACCGGTTGCCGATGCACAAGACATTGCCATCCGCGCTCAGGGATTGGACAGTTGGTACGGCAGCGTGCAGGCGCTCAAAGGCATCTCACTGGAAATCCCCAAGTGCCGCGTGACCGCGTTGATCGGACCCTCCGGCTGCGGCAAGAGCACCTTTCTGCGCTGGATAAACCGGATGAACGATCCGATTCCGGGTGCACGTGCCAGCGGCATCCTGACCCTGCACGGCGATGACTTGCTCGGCCGGGGGCTCGATGTGGTGGAACTGCGCCGCCGCGTGGGCATGGTCTTTCAGAAGCCAAACCCATTCACAAAGTCCATCTACGACAACGTGGCTTTCGGACCGCGCCTGCACCGCTCCTTTCGCCGCGCCGACCTTGATGAATTGGTGGAGAACTCCCTGCGCGCAGCGGCCTTGTGGGATGAAGTGAAAGACCGCCTCAAGTCCAGTGCTTTGGGCCTTTCCGGCGGTCAACAGCAGCGCCTGTGCATTGCGCGCGCCATTGCGGTTGGCCCCGAAGTCCTCCTGATGGACGAACCGTGCTCGGCACTGGACCCGAAGTCCACCGCCAGCATCGAGCAGCTGATTCGCGAGCTCGAGACCAGTTACACCATTGTCATCGTGACACACAACATGCAGCAAGCCGCGCGCGTCAGTGATCGCACGGCGTTCTTCTTTGAAGGCACCTTGGTGGAATGCGGAAGCACCGATCGCATCTTCACCAATCCTGCCAACAAGCAGACCGAGGACTACGTCTCCGGTCGCTTCGGCTAAAGAAACGCTAAACTAAATCCTAATAATGGCAATCGACCTTCAGTCCCAAATTTTGAGCCTTCGACGTGGTTTACTTGCCATGGGCTCGGCCACCGAACGACGTCTCGAACTCACCACCCGTGGCCTCGTTCATGGCGATATTGCAGCTGCGGAAGAGGTAAAGGCTGGCGATAACGAAATTGACAACATGGAAGTCGAGCTTGAATCGCAGTGCATGCGCATTCTGGCGCTCGGCGCTCCAGTGGCGCATGACCTGCGCTTTGTGCTGAGCGTGGTGCGAATCTCCAGCGACTTTGAACGCATTGCTGACCTCAGTCGCGGCATTTCCAAGAAGGTTCTTCGATGGTCCAATGGCAATGGACCGACCGAAGTCCCTGGTGCACTCGCCGACATGGCGAGCGCGGCTCGAACCATGTTTTCAGAAGTACTCCGCGCCCTCTCTGACGAAGATACGGAGTGCTGCCATGAAGTTCGGCGCGCCGACCGGCGGGTTGATGCACTCAACAAGGAAGTTGCGGCCGCGTCACGGAAACTCATTCAAGAGGATGTCTCTCGCACCGCCGAGGCCATCGACATGATGCAGATTGCCCAGCGCCTCGAGCGCATCGCCGACATCGCCACCAACATTGCCGAAGATGTGATCTTCCTTGTTGAAGGACGAATCGCTCGACACGGTGAGTGACGAAGGAACGATCGCGATCCGCTTGGTGAATTTCTTGGAATTGCGTGTTTCCACGCCAAATCAGGCGGTTTTGAGCGCCTGACGCTCCTCAGCCACGCCACCGGCAACTCCGATAATCCGGTTTAAACCTTTTCTATGCAACCCTCCCCGCCGCGCGGGGATTTGGTTACACTACGCGGCTCGGAAACAGCCATGCATTACCCGCACAGAATTAGTCGCATCAAGAAGGTCCGCAAGATTGGCTTCCGAGCTCGTATGAAGACGAGCAAGGGGCGCGCGATCTTGAATCGCAAGCGTCGCGTGGGTCGCAAGATTCAAGTGCGCTGACGCCGTGACGCCCGACCCTGAGGCGTACCCAGTATCTCCATTGAATCAGAGCACAGGCACTGAAACAAGTCCAGGCGCAGAACCGCTGCTGCCGGGTTGCTTGCCAGTATCAGTTCGCGTTGTACTCATCGGCCTGCGCGGATCCGGCAAGACCACGCTGGGACGCTTACTCTCTCAGCGACTCGATTCTCAATTCATTGATCTTGATGACGTCACCGTTGCTGGTTCCGGCCACGCATCAGTCACGGCGATGTTTCGTTCGGTTGGCGAGCCCGCATTCCGGGCGGCTGAATGCGCCGCGCTGGAGCACGTTCTTGCCAGTGCGTCTCCGTCCGGCACGGTGATCGCCCTGGGAGGCGGAACGCCCACGGCACCGCAGGCACGCGCGCTTCTGGAGTCCGCCCGTGCGGCGGGCACCGTTCGCATCATCCTGTTGGAAGCGCCACCGGAAACGCTGGGCGCACGGCTCACCAACAACCCAGGCGACCGCCCGCTTCTCGCTGGCGCTTCGTTCGCTGAAGAAGCCCTGCTCCTCGGCGAGGCTCGCCTTCCCATGTACCGAACGCTCGCCGATGCGGTGGTTTCCACTGGCGGCCATGCCGCAGCCAGCGTCGAAGCACTGGAACGCGCGGCACGGGAATCAGCGGATTAAGTTCACGCCTCGGGTACCCGGCACGGAGATACAGCACCAAACAGCGGGCGTCTGCGCGAGCGAATGCCTGTTAGCGCTTGGTGGGCCAGGTAATGTGAATTTCGCCTTCAGGCGTATCGGCGGCAATCCCAAGTTCTTTGAGCGCAGCAAGCGCGGCCAGCTGTTCTGACTGCTTCTTGCTCGGACCCCATGCGCCTGCAAATCGGCGCGCTCCGGCCAGGACGCAGATCTCAAAGCACTTCGCATGATCGGGGCCTTGCTCGTCGAGCACCATGTACTGTGGCGCGCCCATTTCAAGTTGTGCCAGGCACTGCTGCAGCACCTGCTTGAAATTCTGTTGGTGCCCCAACCGCAGCGCGGAATCAATCCGCAATGCCAGGCGCGGCAGCACGAATGCGCGCGCGGCTTCCAGTCCGCCGTCGAGGTACAGAGCGCCCACTACGGCTTCAAATACACCTGCCAACAGGCTCTCGGGAAGCCCTTGTGGACCACGAACCCCCTTGTCAATACGCATCCAACTTTCCATGCCACACTCGGCGGCAAGTTCAGCACAGACGCGCCCGCTGACAATGTTCGACTTCACCTTGGTGAGTTCGCCCTCCAGAAAGTCCGGGCGCTCAGCGAACAGGTGCGTGCACACAATAAACCCCAAGACGGAATCGCCAAGGAATTCCAGGCGCTCGTTGGAGTTCAACCGCCCATCAGCTGCTGATGAATGAACCAGTGCGATCGCAGCCAGTGACGGATCGCGGAACCGATGACCAGTGATGGCGGCGATCTCATCAAGAATTGCGGGTTCAGGCGTCAGCGCCACGCCAGCACCATCTGCATGAGGTGCACCGCGGATGCCAAGAGCAATCCGCCGACGCCGCCGAGCACAAACCAACCAGCCGTCTGCAGACGCTCACGGCGACGGCGAGCTGCGGGGCGATGAGTTGCCTCCGAGGCCATGGCCGGAGCCAGACGAGCCGAGCGGGATGCGTTGGTCGCTGCGCCCGCAATTGGTGTAGCAAGTGCGGCGAGTGCCTTGGAGTGCTTGCCAAACGACTCGGAAACTTCAGCACCCATGGCGCCTTCGTTCCCTGGGTATTCCGATGGGTCAAATCCAGCAAGGTCTTCACGCATCTGCGCATAAGCGTCGGACGCTAACACCCACGCCGCATGCCCCACCGAGTGCGGTGCACTCTGTGCTTCCTGCCAGAAACGATCGAAGGGGTCATGACCAGCCCGACCCGCCACCGCCATCTCGGCGGAAATGGCATTGCGAGCGGAGAGCGCTGCGCTCACCGCGGGATGCTGAAATGAACGTTCTTGATCAAAGTGTGACACGCGCTGACAGTACTTTCGGTCGGATTCGCCTTCGCGTTCCAACTTTCAGTAACGAAGTGTGCCATTGGGCTCACTCTGGCCAGCAGCAAGCGCGGGCGGCGATGCGGTTGATCAGGCGCTGACGGTCGCGAGGGGTGGCAAATGCGGTGAATTGCACCGCCATACGGCGCGGACCCGGATCGTCATCATGTGAGAAGACGCGAACGACCACGCCGTGCATGCGAATCGGATCCTGTTCGGCGGGCGGATAGACCTCGATCTGCACCTCAGAGTTCGTCGGAAGTTCGTCATCAAGCTCAAACCGCATACCGGTCAGTGAGATGTCGTAACCATGACCTTCCAGACCGCCCGTTGGGGTTTCCAGTCCGGAGTCAAAGTCTTCAAGGCCAAGGGCTTCCAAGCCCGGCTCATGGAGCTCATTTGGATTAGCAGGTGTTGGGCGGCTTGAGGCAGGAACAGCGGCAACAAACGCTGCGAGGCTGACCGCTGAACTACTTACGGCAGGCGTCGACGGGATAACCACTACCCGGGTGTAGGCGGGTTCAAACCGAAAGCGATCGTCCGATCGCCGGTTTGGGGCTTCAACGCTGACCATTCCAATAGCTCCTTGGCCGAACATTCCGTGGCCGCATGGATAATTCGAACCTGGGTGCTTCATAGGGAAACGTCCTTGGACTACCAATGGTTCGGTCATTCTGCTAAGAAAGCATGAAATCCCGAATTTCAGACGTCCTCCTGGCCAGTTCATCCTTGAACTTCGGACCCATCCACCCCACTGACGAATCGCAACGAGCGAGTCAAATTCAGGTGTGGACACTGACAGTCTGCTATTCCGAACCCCCCTGGTCAGGTAATGTGTGCCTTCTTTCTTCAATATTCATTCAGAATGTTTTTTCTATACAGTGGCCGTCCTCGGCTCAGTGGCACCAAATAGGCCACACGGAACGCCCACCCGGCACTCGGAAATCCCTTATGCCCAACACGCAAACCCTTATGGAACAAGCATGTACGTCCGAAGCCCTGCTTGGCCGAAGGGTGGTTCTGGTGGGCTACGGCAACCAAGGACGAGCCCACGCCCTCAACCTGCGCGATTCTGGAATTCAGGTGACGGTGACGGGTCGAACTGGTTCGAATGCACGGGCGCGGGCGCAGATGGACGGATTTCAAACCGCCGATACCGCTCACGCCGTGGTGGGAGCCGACTTGGTCATCATGGCACTTCCTGACGAAGTGCATGCTGAGGTCTGGGCGTCCGCCGTGGCGCCGCACGTGCATCCCGGACAAACCATCGGATTTATCCATGGATCAAGCGTCCACTTCGGCCTGGTGCGGATTCCAGACGGAATTGGCGCGGTGCTGGTGGCCCCCAAGGGACCCGGAACCACGCTGCGCGAGCGATACACGCAGGGTCAAGGCATTCCAGCCCTACTAGCTGTTGCGCAAGAGCGCGCACCAGGATCCGGCGGACCAACGTCACATGAACTTGCACGCGCGTGGGCCGCCGGCCTTGGCTGCGCGCGAGCGGCCGTTGTGCGAACAACCTTTGGCGACGAAGCGGAGACGGATCTCTTTGGTGAGCAAGCCGTTCTGTGCGGCGGCATGATGGGCTTAGCACAAGCTGCGTATGAAACACTGGTTGAAGCGGGATATCCACCACTCTTGGCGTACATGGAGTGCGTTCATGAGATCAAACAAGTGGCTGACTTGTTGTATGCGCGCGGGCCGGCTGGCATGCGAGCAGCCATCAGCAACACAGCGGAGTTTGGCGCGTACAGCGCAGCGCCGCGCATGGTCGATGAAGCAACCAAGACGGCCATGCGAACACTGCTGAAAGAAATCAAAGACGGCACCTTTAGCCGAGCTATGCAAGCGGATCACGATGCAGGTGCGCCTTGGTTCCGCGCGCAGCGAGCCATGGCAAGCGCGCATCCGATGGAACAGTCAAGCGCCGACGTGCGCGCCTTGATGCCGTGGCTTGCCGCAGAGACAGCCGGCGGCGTAGCACAGCCAATCAGTGACAACGAGCAAGGGAAACCTAAGCAGCAATGACACCATTCGACGCTTGGATTCTGGGCATGGTGGAGGGGATCACTGAATACCTTCCGGTTTCAAGTACTGGACACCTGATCATCACTTCATGGCTTCTTGGCCTTGATAAGACCGCGGCGCAGCGCGATGCGGTGGCTGACTTTGAGATCATCATTCAAGGCGGTGCGATTCTTGCGGTTGTGGGTCTATACCGCGCGCGCATTGCGCAGATGTTGCGGGGTATCGCCTCCAAGGTGGGCGTACAAGCGTTGGGGTCGGCGGACCGCATGACGGCGGGATACACCATTGCCCGCAATGTTGTGATTGCATTCATGCCCGCAGCGATCATTGGCTTCTTGGCAAAGGATGTGGTCAAGGCCAATTTATTCAATCCCGCTTCGGTCATCGGCGCATTGGCGGTGGGCGGCGTGGTGATGTTGGCGATCGCGCCTTGGCAAGCACGCAAGCTGGCAACCGAGCGCGATTCATCATTGCGCGCGGCGACAACTGCTTCGGTCACTGGCGGCAGCACGGACTTTACAGGCGCTGCCCTGGCGCGCATGAACGCCATGCAAGCGCTCTTCATCGGACTCTTTCAATGCTTAGCACTGTGGCCGGGAACAAGCCGATCGTTCGTGACGATTCTTGCCGGGCTCTTGGTTGGCCTTGGCGGCGTCGCTGCTGCAGAATTCAGTTTTCTACTGGGGTTGCTGACGCTGACAGCCGCGAGCGGATACAGCGCCATGAAGATCGTCAAGGCGGGACACACCGGTGAATTCCTGGAACAAATCGGCGGTTGGCTGCCGTTGGTGTGCGGGCTCCTAGTCGCATGGGCGAGCGCCGCGCTTGCGATCGACTTCTTGGTGCGCTACCTCGGCCGACACACCCTGGCACTCTTTGGATGGTGGCGGCTGCTGGTTGCTGGGATTGTGCTAGTAGTGGCTTGGCAATTCGGGCTTACAATCACACCGTGAATCAACTTCTGCTCTTTCTTCGCAGTCTTGCCATTGGCTTCGTCCTGTTTTTGGTGCTGGCGTTCTTCGCAGCCAAATTCTTTGGCGGAACGCTCTTTCGTGTGACGCCGCGCGTGGACTTTCCGGCCGTCACCCTGGGCGGTCATGCCTATTTCCTCAGCGTCAGCCGCGAAGAAGGTAAGGCTCCAACATTCTGCCTGCGACAAATGGATGCCACTGATGCCAGTGCAAGCGTGCTATTGGTGCCGCAGTCCGATCGCGAGGCTGATGCCTGGACGTGGGCCGAAGTACTGCCGCTTGAAGGCGGCGGACCGCTGAAGGTGCGCTTCACGCAGCGCGATGGACGCGCTAGCAGTTGTGAAGTGAGCGCTACGGGCGCGGTTACCTTCATCAAGTGAATGAGGTGACGGAGCGAAGTTCATGAAGCGCGGCCGGCCGAGGGCGGGGGCGCGCGGTACTGCGAGTTCCGCAGAGCTAGGTCGGGCCGCACGGCCGCTCAAAGGTCTTTGATTGCCGCCATGAACTGGGCTTCATCCCACACAGGCACGCCCAATTCCTGAGCCTTGGCAAGCTTGCTGCCCGCGCCTGGACCTGCGATTACCAAGTTGGTCTTCTTGCTCACGCTGCCAGACACTTTGGCGCCCAATGACTCCAGTTTTTCCATGGCGGCGCGTCGATCCATTTGCACAAGTTCGCCCGTGAGCACCACGGTCTGGCCTGCAAACGGCGAGTCTGCGGGCACCTCACGAGTAGCGGAATACATGGGACTCACCGTGCTCACGCCGGCAGCGCGAAGTTCCGTAAACGCGCGCTGCATTGCACCCGAGTGAAGTTCCGCGTGAATGCTGGCAGCGGTGATCTCGCCGATATCAGGAATCTGTTGAAAGTCTTCGACGCTTGCAGCGAGCATCGCCTCAAGATCCGGATAGGTGCGTGCGAATGCTTTGGCACTGCCGGTGCCGAGGTGGGAAATTCCCAGTGCGTCCAAGAGCCGCGCAAGACCCCTGCCCTTTGCTTCGGTAGCACTGGCATTGATGGATTGCGCGGTCTTCTCACCAATCTTGCGAACCACCACTTTGCCAGCCTTGTTGGTTGATTCGGAAGTCAGCGCGGCAACTTTCGCGGCGTCAAGCGTGAATACATCCGCAAAGCTCTTGATCAGTCCGTCCTTGATGAGTGCATCCACGATCTTGTCACCCAGACCGTCAATATCCATTTGGCCACGAGCGACAAACCACTTCAAGCGCTCGCTGAACTGCGCGGGACAGGCTGCATTCGTGCAATAGAGCTTGGGACCTTCCTTGGTGACCGCTTCGCCACAACTTGGACACACTGTCGGTGGCTCAACGGGCTGCGAATGCGCTGGTCGCTTGGAAAGATCTACCTCTACAACTTGCGGAATGATTTCCCCAGCCTTCTCAACAATGACGGTGTCACCGATCCGAATGTCTTTGCGATGGATTTCATCAATGTTGTGCAGCGATGCGTGTTGCACCTTACTTCCAGCGATCACCACCGGCTCCATTGATGCGCGCGGGGTAAGTGTTCCACCCTTGCCAACTTGCCAGTCGATGCGAGTGAGAACGGTGGGCTTCTTCTCAGCGGGATACTTAAATGCAACCGCCCACCGTGGTGCTTTGGCGGTGACGCCCAACTCGCGCTGATCCGCGAAGGCGTCAATCTTCACCACCATTCCGTCGACGGCATAGGGAAGTTCGGCACGCGCGTTTGCAAATCGTTCGATCTCTGCGATGCACTGCTCCGCTGATTCGCAGCGGACTGCGAGGCCAGAAATCGGTACGCCGAACGCGCGCAGCGCCAGTAGGAAGTTGTGATACGTATCAACGGCGTGACCACGGAGTGCGATGTCCTCCACGTGACCAACACCATGCGCAAGAAAGCTCAGTCCACGCGCGCGCACCACGGCTGGATCAAGGCTTTTCAACGTGCCCGCTGTTGAATTGCGCGCGTTCATGAACTCGGGCTCGCCAACGTTGCGGCGTTCTTCGTTGACGCGTTCGAAGCTCGCGACGGGCATGAATATCTCACCGCGAACTTCGAGCACTGGCGGCATGGGCGTGCCTGCTGGCGGCTGCAGCACCAGCGGCACCGATGCAATGGCACGAACGTTGTGCGTCACCACGTCACCGGTCGTGCCATCACCGCGCGTAGCCGCCTCGGTGAGCTGACCGTGTTCGTAGCGCAAACTGATGGCTACGCCGTCGACTTTGGGGTCAGCAACTGCAGCAAACGGGCGACCGAGGGCGCGCTCGCATCGTTCCCACCAAGCGCGCAAATCGGCAACGGAATACGTGTTGTCCACGGACATCATGGGCACGCGGTGTTTGACCTGCGTAAATCCATCGGCTACTTCACCACCAACGCGTTGGGTGGGACTGTTTGGATCCGCGAGCAGTGGATGGTCCGATTCGAGCGCCTGCAGTTCGGCGAGGAGCGCATCAAACTCAGCATCACTCATGAATGGCGCGGCATCAACGTAGTACGCGCGGTTGGCCCGATGAAGGAGCGTGCGCAATTCAGTCACACGAGCGATGGGATCCGAAGCCGGAGCGGGCATACTGACATCGTAAATCAATGACTCGCGTGCAGGTGGCATACAACCATGTCCCTCATCTCGCGACAAATCCAAGCCGACCAACGGCGTGAACTCCACATTCTGCGGAACACCCCACCTGGCCGCAGGCGCCGGAGAGGACAGGGCCGCGCTCAGCGGCCGTCCTCGTAAGGCGAATGCGGGCCAGTACGAAGGCGCGCGGGAAAGTGAGTTCAGCCGTCCCCCGCCCCCTCCGTTGCGCGCGGGACCCTCGGACGCGGACGGCTGCGCTCCACAAGGTTCCGCTTAGCCTCGGGCGAAACTGTTCGTCCGGTTGGCACCCACG
>JBDKKN010000092.1:0-7668 GCA_039796075.1 Planctomycetota bacterium
CTGTTCGTACCCCGCGCGTCGGACATCGCGTCCGCACTGGGGAACGGGGCATTAGACCCGTTTTCGCTAGGAAACACAATCCCCCCTTCCATCAGAACATAGGATGTCCGATAAGGGGCACCGATCACCACCGCCCCGCTGCGCTCATGCTCATCGTCGATGCCTACAACGTTCTGCATGTCACCGGCATTTTGCCGCCGGAATTGGCTGGTTTGGATGCTCCAGACCTTGCCGACTTAGTGGCGGCCAGCCGCTGGGGGCGCCATCAGGCGGTCATTCTGTGCGATGGCACGCGCCCCAAGGAAATGCGCGCCGTGGAACGCGGGCTGGTCCGCGTCACCTATGCAGGAGGCGGTCGAACCGCGGACGCGGCCATTGAAGCAATGGTGAACGAGAGTTCCCACCCGCGCCGCATCACCGTGGTCTCCAACGACCGCGCCGTGCAACGCTCCGGCAAGCGACGCGGTGCAAAGATCTTGGGCGCCGATGAATTCCTGCGACAATTAGCCACCGACGCCGCTCGCGCCCCGCGCAGCAAACGCAGCCTTGCCAAGCGCGAGCATGGGCCATTGACTGACAAACAAGTCGACGCGTGGTTGCGCTACTTTGGCATTGATCCAACGGAGTAACGAGTCATGATGAAACATCCACCGATTGAACATCCTGCCAGCGCACTCAACTTTGACCACCCGCCACAGGCGCCGATGGACGCGTTCACGCGTTGGTACGAAGCAGCGCACGAGGCGACCACCGTTCCAAATCCAAACGCGATGAGCCTTGCAACCATCGACCCGGATGGCAAGCCGAGCGTTCGCGTGGTGTTGTGCCGCGGATTCGATGTACGTGGCGTCGTCTTCTATACCAACCGCGATAGTCGCAAAGGTGAGGCGTTGCGCGCACACCCGCGCGCGTGCGTCAACTTTCATTGGGATCAACTTGATCGACAGATTCGCATTGAAGGATCGGTAGCACACACCACCGAAGCCGAAAGCGACGCGTATTGGAACAGTCGTCCGCGCGAGAACCGCGTCAATGCGTGTGCGAGTCAGCAGAGTCGCCCGATCGGAACGCGCGCCGCGCTGGAAGCCGCCGTGCAGGAATTCGAAACGCGCTTTGCTGGTCAAGACATTCCGCGGCCAGCACATTGGGGCGGCTTCCGAATTGCGCCGGAACGCATCGAATTCTGGCAAGGTCACAAACATCGGCTGCATGACCGGATGATCTATCTCCGGCAAGAAGATGGTTCGTATGTGACTACGCGACTTTGCCCATGAACCCACTAAGAACTGATGATGCGGGGGTCAGTGATGCGCACGCAAGTGCTGCCGGACAGACGCCGCACTCCACAGAGGCAGTGATGCCCGCATGCGTGACAGTGCCGCGCTGGAGATGGCGGGTCTACGTGCATCCGGCGTCATGGATGCTGGGCGTCTTCACCGTAGTTGTTGCAGGCCTGATGGTTGCGGCAATGATTGCTGCGTGCTTTGCGGTCAGTTTCGTCTTGGGACCAAACACTCCATTTTCTCAGTGGAGCACGATGCAGCAAGTGATCGTCATCGTCACTGATCTGGTCATTGTCGCTGGCGGCATCGGTCTCGCGGCGCTCTTCATTCGAAGGGCTGCCGCCATGGCTGCGCGCAGCTTTGAAGCAAACATTCCCGCTTCAGAACCTGCACGGGGATTCATGGTCGCTGAACTGCAGGAATCAGGTCCGCCCCGCGATAACTGGACGAAAGCAAAGACCCAACGATGGATCAGGAAAGTGCGCAGTGGAAGTGATACACGCGCCTATCTATCGCCACGGATTGCCGATCGCGTGGCGCAGTTTGAGCGCACCGATCGACCGCTTGAACCCGAACAGATCGATAGCGGCATGGCAAGTGGCGGCCGCAAGTTAGTCATCTATGCCATCATTTGTGGGTTTGCCGTGTGGCGCTTCGGAGCATTTAGCCCGATCCTGTTCGGCTTCGGCATTGGCGCCATATTGCTCTTGATCCGCCTGATCCGAAGGCGCGCGCTCTTTACACCCGTGATGGTTGGGCAAGGATGGATCCAGCATGGCGTGGTGCGCTGGACAGTTGAGGATTCTGTCCTCTTCGCCGACGGCTGGCCAAACTCGCGCGTGCGCGTCATTGGACCGCACGGGGTGCTCACCATGAACGTGAGTACCAAGCGAGGCCAGAACTTTGAATGCCTATGGATGCGATGGATGCATCCGCACCCAAATCTCACGCAGCAAGCGTTCGACGCGTGAATTGAGCAGAGGTCCATTGCCCACGGACTGAAATACACGCCGCTTTCCTGCGCCTACTATTCCACCCATGTCGGAATCCCAGCAAACTCCTGATCAGATCAACCAAGCCGATGAGCCGGGTCATCACGTCACCTTTGCCGAAGGTCTTCAGCTGGGCGGTCGACCACTCGGATGGATTCTGGGAACCCTTGGCGTCATGATCTGGATCATTTGGGAGGCGCCCACGTCGGGCACTTCACCGTGGCCGAACATTCGTTGGGCAGTCACTGCCGTGATCGTGCTGGCGTGGATCGTCCCGACGTACTTGGTACCGGTGCCGTCCGCTGCGCGCGCATGGAAATGGGCTGCGGCGCTGACGGCTGCTGTTGCGCTCCTGATTTCGATCCGTTGAGCGAACCACCAACGTCCGCAAGGAAGAGCGTCTGCAGTCGTTCACCGCGGGTTCGTACTGCCACGTGCCCAATCGGCCAGTCGTCGGTTGTTTCCACTAGGACGAATGACCGACCGTTCGGGCGCACCAAGCGGTCGCCCTCGCGCACCGGGATGGCAGCCGCAGCAAGCATGTGCTGATGATCCGCGTCGCGCACCAAGTGCACTTCACACAATCCAATGCTGCGCGTCAGCGCCACTAACAGCACTGCGCGCGTGTCACAGTCGCCGGTGTCCGTTGCTAGGCACCACAACGGCATGGAAAGCCCAAACCGATGCTTGGTGTCACCGGGGTCGGGCGCGTTGCCGTATTTCAATTGCTGGATGAAACTCACAAACGCACCAAATTCATCGCGCAAACCACTCGCGCCGCGGCGGCGTGCCTCGGCAAGAATCGCCCGGGCTAATGGGCGAACATCATCGAGGCTTGCAGAAACCATCCATTCATAATCCGGCGAAAGTACATCGCCTTCTTGTGTGCGCCGACGCTGCACCCCGTGCAACGCAAGTACGCCGTCAAGCGAAGCGCGCTTACTGATGAGTTCAGCATCGTCGCCGTAGCGAATCACTGCATGATCGATCTCATAGCCAAATGCACGCTCCATAGCGAGCGCACGCGTGACGTCAATGTCACCGCGAACGGCGAGTACGCGTCCCTTTGATCCAGGTTTCACCACGCGCGTATCACCATCCCAGCGGACGATCGGAACAGTATTGACGTCCTCCCATGTCCAACGCCTTTGTTCAATGTCGGCAGAGAGCGCCGCGAGCGCTCCCAGGTCAGGTCCGTGCGCACCGGGCACCAACCATGCGTCACGCTCATTGATGTTTCCGCGACACGTTGGAAGCCGCACCGGGCCACTCGGTGGTGGAATGCCAACAGGAGCGCACGTCTGCGCTGCAGTGGCGCGCCGAATGAACCCATCGGCAAGTATTCGAACCGCCGGTTCACGACGCCACGCAAAAACTCCAATCGCGACGGCTGCGATGACCAGCGCTAACGCCCACAGCGCGCGTTCGATCCGAGTGGTTGCTGACTTCATGCCCCACCAACATCGGCTCGCCACGCCCATGCCTTGAGCACTGTTTCCTGTGTCCGGAAATAACAGCCGCTTGCGCCCGTAGGAGCAAGATCCGTTATTCATCCCTACTGATATTCGTTGCTATTCGCCGCTGTCTGCGTGCGCCGGACGCCGCTGCTGCCACTTTGGACGTTCGCGCTGCGGGACAAATCCACCAAGTACACGCACGCGGCCAACACCTTCAAGAGTTGTTGCCAACTTAGAAAGCAGCGCTCGCTCTGGGACGACATGCAGTGAATTGGAGTGCATCAAGACATTGCGTCCGTTCACTTGCACGCGAATATTGACGTCCACCGGACGGCCGTGCAGCGCAACAATCGTGCCCGATGCTTGCCGAAGAATTCCACTCACCATCTGCAATGCCGAAGTCACTTGCCGTGATTCCGGATTGTCACCATCGACAGTGATTTCAATGCGTGTTGCCAGATGTTGTGCGGCGTCTTCCATGGGAATGACTCGATCGACCACCAACTGCGGCGAGCCGCGCGAGTGGTCAAGCCGTGCCACCATCAGCACCACGCCATCCTGCTGCATTTGCTCACCGAACGTTGCAAAGGTCTGCGCAAACAACACGCCCTCAATCGCTGTTGCTTGATCGGCGATGGTGAACATAGCCATGCGCTGCCCAGCGCTCTTGCCAGACTTGGCAACCACCGCACGAACGCGCGTCAACATGCCACCCACTACCACGGATGCATCTTGACCCATCTGCGAAATCTTCTCGATAGATCCCGAGCAGAATGTAGCAATTTCATCCTTGTATTGATCAAGTGGGTGCCCACTGACATGGAAGCCCAGCGCCTCCTTCTCATAGGCGAGCGCTTGCATGCGTTCCCACGGCGTGGTCTTGCGCAGCGTGGTCACGGCCGCTGCACCAGCAGCACCAGCCGGCGCGCCAACTTCGAAGTCGCCAAAGAATGTCATCTGCCCAACACGGCGATCTTCATTCTTGGTCTGTCCGCTGCGAATGGCGTCCTCAATGGTGGCAACCAACGCCGCGCGCGATTCCACGCCGTGCAAGCTATCGAATGCGCCGCCCTTGATCAGCGCCTCAATGGTGGCACGATTCACGGAGCGCAGATCGACGCGATCGCAGAACTCAAAGAGGTCCTTAAAGCGACCGCCCTTCTTGCGTTCCGCAATGATGGCCACAATGGCACTCTCGCCGGAACCCTTGATGGCCTTGAGACCAAAGCGCACGTGTCCATGACAGTTGTCGTGGGGCTCTTCATCCACATAGACCACCGAAAAGTCCGCGTCGGAAAGATTGATATCGGGCGGACGAACCTCAACCCCAACGTGCGGACGCGCATCGGTGCTATCCGGGAACACTGTGCGCCTGCATTCGTCCAGATAGACCGCCCAATCTTCCACCTTCTGTGCCTGGCTTTCAAAGGTCAGCACCGCAGCCATGAAGTGATTTGGGAACCACGTCTTGAGATACGCGGTTTGGTAGGCAACAATGGCGTAACCCGTGGAATGGCTCTTATTGAAGCCGTATCCAGCGAATTTCACGATGAGATCAAAGAGCTCATTGGCGCGCGTTTCAGTAAGTCCGCGTTCCGCGGAACCATGCACAAACTCCGTGCGCGTGGCAGAGATCATCTTCTCATTTTTCTTACTGATCGCCTTAATCAGCGCGTACGCCTGACGGAGTGGAATACCTCCAAGTAGATGCACCACCTGCATCACCTGCTCCTGATAGACCATGATTCCATACGTCTCTGCCAAGAGCGGATCGACCGCCTCGTGCACCAGCGGCACAATATGTCGACCATGCTTGCGCGCGTTGTAATCCGGAATCAAGCTCATAGGACCCGGGCGGAACAGTGCGTTGGCAGCAATCAAGTCCTCGAGCCGGTCGGGCTGCATGTCTGCCAACAGTCGACGCATGCCGCCCGATTCAAACTGGAATACGCCACCAGTTTCTGCACGGCGGAACAGTCCAAGGACGCGCTGGTCATCAAGCTGAATACGATCGAGATCCAATGGATGCGGCCCGCCATCACTCCGCGCACGTTCGGTGGCATGCCAAATTGCTTCGTCAGACATGGAGTCACGAATCAACTTCTTCGCCAACTCAATGGTTGACAGCGTGCGCAAACCCAGGAAGTCCATCTTCAGCAGACCGGCCTTCTCACACAATGGGCCTTCCCATTGCGTCACTACTTCTTCACCGCCGCCGGTTGGTCGGCACAAGGGCACGATGGTGTCGAGCGGTTGCGTAGCGATGACCACGCCCGCTGCGTGAATCCCCTGCGTTCGCGCGTGGTTTTCAAGCTCTTTGGCCGCGTCCACTACGCGCCGCACCTGCTCGTCGGCGTCATACGCTTCTTTGAACTGCGGGCTCAAGGCAAAGGCCTTGTCAAAGGTCATGTCCGGCGCTTCGGGCACCAGATTGGCGATGCGCTGCCCTTCCGCGGGCAGCAACCCAAACACACGCGCCACATCTTTGATCGCATTCTTGGCCTTCAACCGACCGAACGTCGCAATCTGTGCAACGTGCCCGTACTTCTGTCGCACATGCTGAATGACCGCCGCGCGTCCATTCTGGCACAGGTCGATATCAATATCCGGAAGTTCACTGCGATCCGGATCAGTGAAGCGCTCAAAGAGAAGACCGTAACGAACCGGACACGCGTTGGAAAGCCCCAGCACGTAGCCAACCATGGTGCCCACGCCCGAGCCGCGCGCTGTCGCTGGAATGCCATGCTGACGAGCCCAGTTGACAAAGTCCCACACAATCAGGAAGTACGCGCTGATTGCTTTATCAGACAGCACTTTCAATTCACGCTCACAGCGCGCGCGCACCACCGGCGTGATGCCGTCTACGCCGTAGCGCCAAATCAGACCAGCTTCGGCCAGGTCACGCAGCGCGCGGTCGCAGTCGGCGCGCAGGGTTGCTTCGGTGACATCGGCATCTTTCGTGCTGTCAAACGGAAAGAGTTCGATGGTCTGGCAATAACCCTTGAACCATTCCGTGAGATCGCCATCTTTGGCCGGGTCATACGTGGGCTTCTTGCCACCATGACGAATGCGCACCACCGGCGCGTACTTCATGTCCTTGGGCAGCGTGACATTGCAGCGGTCCGCAATGCGAATGGTGTTGGCAAGCGCTTCACGTTCTGCATCGTCCTCTGCAAAGAGTGCATGCATTTCCGCTGGACTCTTTACGTAGAGCTCTTCCGGATAACGCAATCGATCCGGCGCGTCCTTGGTTCGACCCATGGAGATGCAGCACAGGGTGTCATGCGCGTCGTGATCTTCCTTGCGCAGAAAGTGCGCGTCGTTGTCGCACACCAGTGGAAGCCCCAGCTTCTTGGCAATTTTCTTCAGCAGCGGATTGATGCGCTCTTGATCCTCAACGTGGCGCTGTAATTCAATGTAGAAGCGCGGTTCCCCGTTGGCGTCGGGACCGAAGTTCTCTGCGTGCCAGCGCGCTTCGTCCAACGCTGCCTCCCAGTGCTTGGACTGGTTGCTCTTGACGAATTGATCAAGATGAAACGCGATGCTTGAACCAAGGTGACCATTGATGGCAATCAGCCCGCGATTGAATTCTGCAAGCGTCGATTTATCCATGCGCGGCTTGTAATAAAAGCCATTCAGAAACGCGTCGCTGGAAAGTTTCAGGAGATTGCGCCAGCCATCAAGGTCTTGCGCAAGCAGTACCAGATGAAAGCCACCATCAACAACGCCCGTATGAGTACGGTCGCGGCGATCGCCTGGCGCAACGTATGCCTCGATACCAAGAATCGGCTTGATGCCTTGCTCGCGGGCCTCAAGATAAAACTCCAGCGCACCAAACAGATTGCCGTGATCTGTCACCGCAACGGAATCCATACCCAGCGCTTTGACGCGCGAGACCAGCTTCTTGATGCGATTACCGCCGTCAAGCAGGGAGTA
>JBDKKN010000093.1:0-2629 GCA_039796075.1 Planctomycetota bacterium
GTGCACAACCAACAACGACAATGTCTTCCATGATCTGCTCCTCGGGCACAATCAGCGTGCCCAAATCCGGCTTCTGGCTATGACGAACATGAATCGGAACGCTGAACTTTTCGCCAAACAAGACCGCGCGTGGATGCATGACCGCGGCACCCATAGACGCCAGTTCCAGCATCTCTTCATAACTGATGTGCCGCAACTTGCTTGCGTTAGGTACCAGGCGTGGATCGGCGGTATAGACGCCGTCAACATCAGTGAATATCTCGCAGATGCCTCCATCCGCTGCAACATCAAGAGCAGCTGCAAGCGCAACCGCGGTGGTGTCGCTTCCGCCGCGGCCAAGCGTGGTGATGTCACCGTTGGGTGAAATCCCTTGGAATCCACAGACAACCGGCACGGCGCCCGAGTCAAGAATGCGCTGCAGTTGCTTGCGATCAATCTGCGAAATGCGTGCCTTGCGATGCGCGGCGTCAGTATCAATGCCCGCCTGCGCTCCGGTCAAACTCACCGCATCACAACCGAGCGTATGCAGCGCCATGGCCATGAGTGCCACAGAGATCTGTTCGCCAGTGGCCATCAACATGTCCATCTCGCGCGGGCTGGGCGTGCCGGAGATTTGCTCAGCAAGGCCGATCAGCTGGTCCGTGGTGTGGCCCATGGCGCTGACCACCACAACGACGCGGTTGCCAGCATTGCGAGCTTCAACAATGCGTGCAGCACAACGCATGATCCGTTGCGGATCTGCAACGCTGGTTCCGCCGAATTTTTGGACGATCGTTGGCATCCTGCCTGCACTCATTCCTTGGGAGCCCGCTACGCCATGCGGCGGGCCGTTTGGTCACACTGGTCGATCCATCGACATGCATCACAGACTAACGCGAACCCGCTGCGCAGCACTCCGCGCCTTTGAAGTCACGCCAGAACCTGGTTCCGCCATACTTATTGAGTTTAACAGAACATGTTTGCAAACGGACGTTGCATCAGCGGGCACGGTCGCGGCCGGGCGCCCGGACCGAAGCCGAAGCCTCGCCGTCACGCGCATCAGTCACTGCCACACGCCACCATGCCAAGAGTCGCTCACGCGCCGCGCCCACCGGGACCCCGTACGCGTCACACATGAGTCCGGCAAATTCATCGCGCGCGGTAATCGTTCCCAATCGCTGCCACGCAGCCAGTGCACGAGCTGCGCGACCCCATGCTGCGTGGTTGCCAGGCGCCGGCAGTGCCCGCAATTGCGATGCCGAAATCCGAATCGCCTGTGCCGACATCCCCGCACCCGCGTGCCGCCACCATGCTTCGGCCGCCGTGGCTGGCGCAAGCAAGGCCGCTGCCACCTTCCACAGATCGGCGGCGCGCCTTGGTGTCACGGTAATGGCGGGAGTGGATGGCATGGCAATGCCCTTCTCATCCACCCATGCTTCAATCGCTCGGGTCTGCGTTGCCACCAGTATTTTGGGTCCCCGTCGCGCAGCTACCCACGGACCAAGCACTGCATCGTCCAGCAATTCATCCATGCGAATGATCGGCCCGTAGAACGTCTGTCCGTGGATGCGCACCGGCCGGGCTCCCCAGTCGAGGCGAGCCGCACCGATCGCGCCAACGGTGACGAGGGCTGGAGCTTGTGGCGAAGGAGCCGCGCCTTCCGAGGCATGAACACGACCGCGCAGGCCGTAGTAATGCTGACGGAAGTCTGCCGTTGATCGCATCCAATCATCAAGTGTTCCAGCGGTGCATGATGCGTGGGAATCAGGAACTCCGCGCGCAGCGGCAAGCGCTGCACCCCATGCGCCACCCGAGCAGCGCTGACGAGCAATGCGGTGCAGGCGTCCGTCGGCATTATTAATACGTAGCGTCGCCGGTGCACGCTGCGTCAACATGGGAATGCACGTTCGCACGGCCGCGCCGAAGGTGTTGTCTGGCAACATGATGACGGCGGCAAGCTTCATGCGTGCTTCGCATGCAATGCGGATCGGCAGCGCATCCGCAGCCGAAAGCGTTGACATGGGTTGCAGCAAAGCAACTGTGCCGCGCGGCGCAAGTTCTGTGCCAAGCAATAGAAATACAGTCGCGGTGTCGGCATACCCCGCAACATGACCATCAAATCGCTGGAGTAATGCTGCTTGCTCTGCGCGCGAACGCACCGACTTCTTGCCAAGCTGGCTAAGGAATGGGGGATTCCCAGCAACAAGCGAGTATTGACATCCGTCCCACGCGCCTGCCACCAAGGCATCGCCACAGCGAATGGATGAGCGCCACAACGCTGCCGCGCCACCGACACGCAGTCGCAATCGAACACGTGTGACGGCTACCGCAAACGAGTCAAGATCCATGCCGTGCACCGCTGCAGCAATGCGCGCACCGGTCCATCCATTCGCTTTGAGTCGATCAGCAATCTCCACAAGAAAGTTGCCGGTTCCGCACGCGGGGTCACATGCGCTGAATGCCGTTGTTGGGCGCGGCTTCATGGCCGCATCCAGTACTCGCGTCACCGTATCAGGCGGCGTGTACCAAGTGCCCGCGCGGCGCGCGACACCTTTCGACTCTGCCGCGCGCTTTACTTCTTCGTATCCAGCCGCGATATCTTCAATCCACGCCGCTTGTGCAGCGCGCGGAATGACAGCACACACTTCCT
>JBDKKN010000094.1:0-5042 GCA_039796075.1 Planctomycetota bacterium
CCGATTGCGGGCGCACCCAGTGCGGCAGCCACAATCTTTGCCTGTTCCTTGGCATGGCGCTTCGTGCTGCCAACGGCTGAGCTCGATTGCGCCGGCCGCCCAACATAGGAAGGCGTGCTGCCAAGATGAGTCATGAACTTGCCGAGCATTGACTGCCATGCACCGCAATTCTCCGGCTCTTCTTGCGTCCACACGATCTCCGCGCCGCGGTACTTCGCCGCCTGCGCACGAATCTCCTCAGCAGGGAACGGAGTCAATTGCTCAATGCGCACAATCGCTACCGCATTGTTGCCACTTTCAGTCCGCTGCGCATCAAGCTCGTAGAACAATTTGCCCGTGCAGAACACCAACTTCTTCACGCGCGCCGGATCCGGCTTGGTGGGATCGCCAATGACCGTCTGGAACTGCCCGTGCGTGAACTCAGCCATCGGGCTCTGCGCAGTCGGCAGTCGCAACATGCTCTTGGGAGTCATCACCACCAGCGGCTTGCGGAAACTGCGCTTCATCTGCCGCCGTAACACGTGGAACATCTGCGCAGTGGTGGATGGGTACACCACTTGAATGTTCTCTTCGGTGGACTGTTGCAGGAATCGCTCCATGCGACCGCTGGAATGTTCCGGCCCCTGACCTTCATAGCCGTGTGGCAAGAACATCGTCAATCCGGACGAGCGGAACCACTTGGACTCCGCAGCAACGACGAATTGGTCAAAGATCACCTGCGCACCGTTGGCAAAGTCGCCAAATTGTGCTTCCCAAATCACCAACGCATGCGGATCGACCAGGGAATACCCGTACTCGAACCCAACGCACGCGCATTCGGTGAGCGGGGAGTTGAACATTTCAAAGCGACCCTTGGCTCCCTTGAGGTGCTTCAGTGCCATCCACTCTTCGCCAGTCTCTTGGTCAAAGATCGCCGCGTGTCGGTGACTGAACGTGCCACGCTTGACGTCTTGACCCGTGATGCGAACAGTGTCGCCCTCCTGCACCAACGAGCCGTAGGCCAGCAACTCTGCCAGCGCCCACTCCACGCCACCAACATCAACAGACGCACGTGACTGCACGCCCTTGGCAACGGTCTTGTGCGCTGTAAATCCTTCTGGAATCACAGCAAGTTGCGCGGCAAGTCCTTTGAGTACGCGGGCCGAGACACCAGTTTCCACTGGGTCATCGTTCCACGTGCCGGTCATTCCCTTCCATGCACCTTCGAACGGCGCATGCCCGGGCTCCATCGGCTTCGCCTTGGCGCGCTGTTGCGCAGCGTCCAGCGACGCAAAGAGCGCCTTGGTCTGATTGTCCAATTCATCGGCACCAATCACGCCTTCAGCAACCAGTTGCTCGGCGTAACGCGCCGCTACCGGCTTGGTGCTGCGCACTCGTCGGTACAAGGTTGGCTGCGTAAAGTTGGGCTCATCCGTCTCGTTGTGCCCGTTCTTGCGCCAGCACCACATATCGATAAACACGTCTTCGCCGAATGTGCTGCGCCACTCGGAGGCAAGGCGCGCTACAAAGTCGCATGCTTCGGCATCGCCACCATTCACATGGAACACGGGCGCTTCAACCATCTTGGCAACGTTGGTGCAGTACGCACCCATGTACGAGTCACTGCTGTCGGTAGTGAATCCAACTTGATTGTTGATGACCACATGCACCGTGCCGCCGACGTCATAGCCAACCAGGCCAGCCATGTTGAGCGTCTCTGCGACCACGCCTTGACCAGGCAGCGCCGCATCTCCATGGAGAAGAATCGGCAGCACCTTGGCAATGCCATCAGCGAGCGAACGAGTCCGCTCTTGCCGCGCGCGCGTTCGTCCCGTGGCGACTGGTCCAACAAATTCCAAGTGACTGGGGTTCGGGCACAGCGAAACGCGCAATGAACCGCCATCAGCTGTTTGGTACGCGCCGGAGAAACCTTGGTGGTACTTCACGTCGCCGCCACCCTGTTCAAAGTGTGGGCTCCACGCCTCTTCAAACTCAGTGAAGATCATTTCCGCAGGCTTGCCAGCAACATTGTGCAGCACGTTGACACGCCCGCGATGCGCCATGCCAAGCACACACTCTTCGGCACCAGCGCGCACTGCTCCGGAGAGCACCGCATCAAGAACCACCAGCAGTGATTCGCCACCCTCCAGGCCAAATCGCTTCTTACCGATGAACCGGGTTGCCAAGAAATTCTCGAGTCCGTCCGCGGCAACCAGTTTCTGCAAGATCCGCGTGCGTGCTGCAGTTCCACCGGGCGGTGATCGCAGCGCGAGCGTCTCCATCCGCTCAGCAATCCATGCGCGCTTGCGTGGGCAGGCGATGAATCCAAACTCCGCACCAATGTTGCCGCAGTATGCGCTTTGCAGAAACTCAATGATTTCGGAAAGCGTTGCACACGGACCGATCGGCAGCGTGCCGGTATCGAATGTCGTGGCGAGGTCGTTGCCGGTGAGTCCAAACGCCGAAAGCGCCAACTCCTGTGGCTTGGGGCGCACGGTGCCCAGTGGGTCCAGCGTTGCGCCAAGATGACCAAGGCGGCGATACGCGTCAATGAGCGCTTGTACCTTGGGTTGCGCTGAATGACTTGTGCCTGCGGTATCAGTTCCAGCAACGGTGCTTGCGCCCGCAGCAGATTTTGCTGGTCGGTCCAGACCAAGCTCGAAACCCAAGAAGAACTGGTTCCACGAATCACCAACAGAACCGGCATCACGCAGCCAGGCGGCGTGCATCTGTTCGATGTATTCCGGAGACCACGCGTTGACCGCGCGACCAGTGGAAGCGAGGGGCGAGTGGGGGGGTTGGCCGTGTCCCGAACTGTCTGACATGGTGTCGCGCGCTCCTAAATGTGCCATCGCAGCTCGCGATGCGCAAAGTCCAACGATTATAGGGTAAACGTCGCTTTCCCGGACGCTTGATTCACCGTGCGTCTACTCACATGAGCGCCACGGGATCCACGTCCACGGCGTAGGTCTCGCCGGGGCGCAGGATCTTCGCATTCCGAGCCGCAGTCAGAAATCGACCAAGGCTGGCGGCATTCGGAGCCGTGATCTCCACCTGCATGCGCCAACGGTCAGAAATCCGCGCAATCGGGCAGGGCATGGGCCCGACCACTTCGATGGCGCCTGCACTCACACCAGCACCAGTACCGGCACCGGCACCAGTACCGGCACCCGCACCCGCACCCGCACCCGCACCGTCCCCAGCATTCATCCGCGCCGCTTCGATCGCCAGCGCCCGCGCCAATTCCTCCGCCATGACCCGCGCCTTCTCCTCGTCTCCATCGCGGATCACCACGCGCGCCATCCGCCGCCATGGCGGCAGTGCAAATCGCTCGCGCAACGCCAGCTCCTCGCTTGCAAACGCCTCATAGTCATGTGCTGCTGCCAGCTTGATGGCGGGCGAGTCGGGTTGGAATGTTTGCACGATGGCGCGCCCCGCCTCCGCGCTTCGGCCACAGCGCCCGGAGACCTGACTCACCAATTGAAAGGTCCGCTCCGCTGCTCTGAAGTCCGGCAAGTTGAGCGCGGTATCCGCATTCACTACACCCACCAAGCGAACGCCTGGAAAGTCCAATCCCTTGGCAATCATCTGCGTTCCCACCAAGAGCCGCACTTCACCGGCGCCGAAGCGCCCCAATGCATCATGGAAGTCGTTGGCGTCTTGCATGGAATCGGCATCAATGCGCAGCATGGTTGTCCCCGGCACCAGCGCGGGATGGAGCCGCGCAAGTTCCTCTTCCACACGTTGTACGCCCAGACCGAACACGGAAACTTGCTTGCCACACACGGGGCACGTGCGCGGCAGTTTCTGCTCGCCTTGGCAGTGATGGCAGCGCACGTACTGCGTGGCAGTTCCGCCCGCCGCTGAGGGCAGTGTGTGGCAAATCATGCCTGCATCACAGCGCTCGCAGCGCATCAACCATCCGCATCGGTGATCCGCGCAGGCGATCCAGTTTCCATAGCCGCGCCGATTCAACAGGATCAGTACTTGTCCATTGCTATCGAGTGTCTCCTGAATTGCACCTGCAAGCCGTGGCCCCAAGAGGTGCACGCGTCGATCAGGAAATTTCTTGCGCTCTTCAGCAAAATCGACCACTTCGACATGCGGCAATCGCAGCCCCGGTGCGCGATCGCGCAAGACATGCAGCGCACTGGTCTTTCGCTCAGTTGCGTTAAACCAACTCTCGAGGCTCGGTGTGGCGCTACCAAGAACAATAGGGCATTGCGCCATTTGCGCGCGACGAATAGCAACATCACGTCCGTGATAGCGCGGCATTTGATCTTGCTTATAGCTTGCGTCATGCTCTTCATCGACAACGATCAACCCGAGTTGACCATCAGCAACCGGCGCAAACACTGCACTGCGCGCGCCCATCACCAATCGCACTTGTCCCGCCGACACCAAGTTCCAGTGTTGATTTCGTTGCGCGGCAGTGAGCCCGCTATGCAAGATGGCGACGCGCTCTTGCGGGAAGCGCGCCATCAATCGACCGCCGGTCTGCGGTGTCAGACCGATCTCCGGCACCAGTACCAACGCGGTGCGGCCCGCTGCCAAGGTGCGCTCAATGAGCCGCATGTACACCTCGGTCTTGCCGGCACCAGTGACACCAAAGAGTAAGTGCTGCGAAAATCCTTGGCCAAGCGTGGCGCCGATCGCTTCCACTACGCCATGTTGCGCAGCAGTGAGTTGCGGCGCACCCCCAGAAGCAGCGCGTTCGGCGCGCCACTCTGCTTCAACCTTGGTGCGCCGTTGTGCCACCAAAATTCCCGCTGAAACCAAGCGTTTCACTGGCTCCGGGGTTCCCAATTCGGCGCGCTCACATAGGTCGCGAACATCCATCGGACGTTCAACATCTTGCGCTGTTCGCAAAGCTTCTACTGCGCGGCGTTGCTGCACGGTGACACGCTTGGCCGCAGCGATTGCCACTTCCCATCCGGGTGCCAGGTCAACCAACGTGCGCGTCACCGTGCCGACACCTTTCTTCACGGCCGCCGGCGTCATGGATGCCAGCGTCATTCCGATCGGGCACACGTAGTACGCAGAAATCCACTGCGCCAATTCCA
>JBDKKN010000095.1:0-4577 GCA_039796075.1 Planctomycetota bacterium
CGCCGGTGTTGGCTGTGCCGGTGGTACCGGAGGCACTTGCGCTGCCGCGACTCCGCGCACACTCATGCATGCCAACGTCAGCGCGAGCATGGGCAAGGCACGAACGATCTCGGGCAAAGGCATGGCGGCATCGTAGAATCTTTGGAATGCCCGCCCGACGACATCTTGTCCTGTCAGCACCCGTGAGTCTCTTTACCTCGCCCCTGCGCGCTGTGGGGGCTTTTCACCCCCGCGCCACGCTCTGGATCAGTAGCGCCACCGCCGCTATGACCCTCATCGGCGCCGCTGGTTGCGCGGGTCACAGTTCCGTGGAGCGTGGAATTGACCAATCGGTAAGCAGTATCGCTGCCACTTTCGCAGGGTCGGTCACTGAGGAACGCAATTATGTATTGCCCGTGGACGGCATCATCGATATCGACCTAGAGACGTTCGGCGGTGATGTAGTGATTCGTTCTGGTCGCGAAACGAAGAACGAAATCCGTATGCAGGTGACCGTAACCGCCAGTCATGGCGCCGATCGCACCGATGAGGCCGCATCATCACTGGCGCAGATAGCCGTCAAGGCAGAAATCCGTCGCGGGGGCGATGTGCCAACGCTGGTGTTGCGCGGCACCACCGAGCATGATGAGGCATGGCTCCATGAAACAGATATCGACATTGAACTTCCAGAATTGCGCCGAGTTCATGTGAAGACGCGCTCGGGCAAGGTGCACATTTATGAAAATCGCGGTGCATGCTCCGTCGAAACTTCCGACGGCGATATCCGCATGATTACTCCATGGGCAATCACCGAAGATGTCACGTTGGTCACGCGCGGCGGGGAGATTGTGTTTCGCGCATTCACGGGAACCTGCGGCATCTTTGATATCGACTGTGTGAATGGCAAGGTGCTCACCCGCGTTGAAGCTGGTGACTGGCGCGTCGTTGATAAGCGCAACGATCATGACACATTGCATGCGGCACTGGGCCCGTGCACAAACAAGATTCTGATTCGCAATGTTGACGCTTCAGTCACGCTCAGTATCGTTCCCGAGCCGATGGAATACGGCTCGCTCTTCTCGGCTCCGTAATTGATCATGATGTGATTGCATGACTTCGTGGCCAGCGCGTCCCGTGTGCGCTCGCCGAACGCTCCGCTCAATTCCTACCTACCGCGCGCTGCGCGCCTACCCTGACTTCTATGACATTCATCAACGACCACTACCTGAAGCTGGCCGCCGGCTACCTGTTCCCAGAAATCGCCCGCCGCGTAGCCGTCTTCGCCGAGGCACATCCCGCCGTTGCGAAAGAGATCATTCGCTGCGGCATCGGCGATGTCACTGAGCCGCTTCCTGCCGCCGTTATTGCTGCGATGCACACAGCGGTCGATGAACTCGCTCATCGCGCGACGTTCCGTGGCTACGGTCCCGCCACCGGTTATGACTTTGTCCGCGAGGCCATCGTGCAGGGTGATTACCGCGATCGCGGTATCGCTATCGCGCCGGATGAAATCTTTGTTTCCGACGGAAGCAAGCCAGATGCAAGCGCCTTCATGGAAATCATGGCGACGGGCACTCCGGCGCAAGGCGGTAACCGCACCGCTGTCTGTGATCCGGTGTATCCCGTCTACGTAGACAACAATGTCATGCAGGGAAACACTGGACCGGCACTTGCCGGCGGCGGCTACGAAGGGCTGATCTATCTGCCCGGCACTCCCGCCAATGGATTTGTTCCAGAGCCCCCCACTGAACCAGTGGACATGGTCTATCTCTGCTATCCCAACAATCCAACTGGCGCGATGATCACTCGGCCACAACTGGCGCGTTGGGTGGAATGGGCACTCGCCAATGACGCACTCATTTGCTACGACGCCGCGTACGAGGCGTATGTGCGCGACCCATCGCTGCCACGTTCGATCTATGAAATTCCTGGTGCCGATCGGTGCGCGGTGGAGTTCCGTAGTTTCTCCAAGAGCGGCGGTTTCACAGGCGTTCGCGCGGGTTACACCGTTGTTCCAAAGGCCGTTGAGGGTCGTACCCACAGCGGTGAACGAGTCTCGCTGCATCGCCTGTGGATGCGTCGTTGGGCAACCTGCTCGAACGGTGTCAGTTGGCCGGTGCAGTGCGCCATTGCCGCGCTGTACACGCCCGCTGGCCGTGCCCAAGTAGCGTCATTGATCGATTTCTACATGGAAAACGCGCGCATTCTTCGGGAAGCATGCGCGGCCGAGGGCTTGAAGGTCTGGGGCGGCGAACACGCTCCGTATGTTTGGGTGGCGTGCCCGGCTGGCATGGGAAGTTGGGACGCGTTCGATGCGCTCCTCAGTAAGGCCCGGCTGGTAGTGACTCCAGGCGCAGGCTTTGGGCGTCACGGCGAAGGCTTCTTCCGGATTAGCGCGTTCAACTCGCGCGAGAATGTGATTGAAGCTGGTAAGCGGCTGCAAGCGCTGCGGTAAATGCCGCCGTGGGAACAGGTGCCGCCCATGTCACGGACGCGCAATCGGTGCAAGCAGAACTGTTACGAGTTCCAGCCCTTGCTCGGCGCGCGTTGTGGCAGCGAAGGATCGCGCGGTCCAGGTCCAGTGTCCTTCGGTCCGCGGTAGCCGCGGCACACGATGAACATCTCCACGCTCTCCGCGCGGCTGGCACTTGGCTTGTATCCCTTGGCCTCAGTGAACACCATGTTCGCACGCTTCACCAGCGCGGGGTACTCAGCGCCCTCGTACACCTTCATGGTTGCGTGTCCACCGGTGCGTAGTAAGAACGGCAACCGATCCAGCATCGCGTGGCACAACTGCACACTGCGCGCGCTATCGGCCATGGGCACACCGCTCGTGTCTGGACCCATATCACTGATGACTGTGTCGAAGAGTTTGCCTTCCATGGCGTAGGGCAAATGCTCACGCGTCAGTTCATTGATATCGCCTTCAATCAGGTGGACATTGGGTCCAAAGCCGCGTTTATCAATGGCTTTCAGATCGATTGCCACCACCACGCCGTTATCCCCAACGCGTTCGGCCGCTACCTGAATCCAACTGCCGGGGCATGCCCCAAGGTCAAGGACGCGCGAACCAGGGCGCATCAACTTGAATCGGTCGTCAAGCTCCCGGAGTTTGTACGCGCTGCGTGCGCGATACCCCTCTTCCTTGGCGAGCTTGAAGAAATGGTCTTGTACTTCCTTCACGGTAGCGCACTCATGGCTTCTGTAGCCGGCGAACTTCGGCAGGCGGGATGTTGGCCAAGACCACATGTCGCGAACCGGAATGCGCAAGGTGCAGCTCGCGCTCAAGTCGAGCGATGGCGCGCAGATTGTCTCGACCCGGACCATCAAGCACGGTGCTCTTCATAGTCTTTGCACCAAAGTAGCAAAAGTATGAAAGCTCTCCACCTGGTCGCAGCAAGTCGAGCAGGCGACGCATGATGGTTTCCACAAGGTCAATTTCAAAGTTGTTGAATGGAAGGCCACAGATGACGCAGTCATAAGAGCCCATTTCCAATTGCACGTCTTGGATGGCAGCATTGTGCAATGTCACTTGCCCTGGCTTGCCACGTGTCCGCCACGGCGTGAGAATCTTTCCATCAAGATCCTTGCAGAATTCGCTGCTCAGTTCCACGATGTCTAAGACATCATCCGGTCCAAGACACTTCAAGATTTCTTTGGTCACCGGCCCAGTCCCCGGCCCAACCTCCAAGATCCGCTTCGGAGAGGTGGACTCAATGGCCGCCGCCGCCAACGACCGTGCCAGCATGGGTGAACTTGGGCAGATAGTGCCCACAGTCTTCATGTTGCGGAAGGCGATGGAAAGGAACTGAATCATGAGGTCGACGGGTTCACGCGATCCGGTACGTCGGGATGCATGCGCACGAAACGGTCAGGATATCAGGGACATGCCGCCTCAACCTCACAGTGTTGGCGCGAAGCGTTCGTTGCCCTGTAGACCTTCGCAGAAGCCCGCAAATAACTCAGGAATTTGCTCCAGGTCGCGCAAGTGCCCCATTTCCACGGTGGTGTGCATGTAACGAATGGGGAAGCTCACCAGGCCACATGGAATGCCGCCACCAGCAAGGAAGATGGAATCCGTGTCAGTTCCGCTGGTTCCTGGAGTGGCGCTACGTTGCAATGGAATGGCGAGGCGCTCAGCGGTGGCAACAAGTCGAGCCACCACCTCGGGCTGCATGGCGCCGCCGATAGCGATCTTGGGACCAGCGCCCATCTTGAATTGCCCATGTTGCGCTTGAGTAATTCCGGGGCTGTCCGTGGCGTGGCCAACATCGGTGACCAAGGCAACGCTTGGGTGCAAACTCACGGCGATCATCTCCGCGCCATGAAGTCCTACTTCTTCTTGCACCGTGCTCACGGCAACGATGCGGACATTGCGCATCGGCATGGCAGCGCACAAGCGAAGCGTTTCTGCTGCGACCCATGTGCCGATGCGATTGTCCAGCGCGCGCGCCACAATCAATTCATCAGAAAGCATCATGCTTCCGTCCAGAAATGTTGCTGGATCGCCGATGTTCAGCCGGGCCCGCGCAGCTGCTTCGTCTTTCGCGCCAATGTCCACAAAGAGCTCGTGCAGCTTGCGCACCTTTGGTTCGCCA
>JBDKKN010000096.1:0-84600 GCA_039796075.1 Planctomycetota bacterium
GTGTCTTGGCATTCGTTGCTGGCGGATGTGATCGCACGCCCACGGTCACGGTCTATGCCAGCGCCGATGAATCGGTAGCGCAGCCGGTATTTGATCGATTTGAGAAGGAGACTGGCATTCATGTCAATGCCAAGTTTGATACGGAGGCCACCAAGACCACCGGGCTTGCCAACACGCTTCGCGCTGAGCGGGAGCGACCACGCGCGGATGTCTTCTGGTCGAACGAACAAGCGGCGCACGTGGCGCTTGCTGCTGAGGGCATCACTGCGTCGTTGCAAGCGAACGGGGCGGCAGTAACTCCGGCGCGTGACGGTGCTCCTATATCGCGCGCCGCGCAATGGCCTGCAGCGTGGCGCGACACGGATGGTCGGTGGTTCGCACTTGCTGGTCGTGCGCGGGTCATCGTGTACGCGCCGGACCGCGTTCCCATGCCGCCCACGGAATGGACTGGCCTGATTGCGCCGCGATGGAACGGCAAGATTGCCATGGCTGATCCGCGCTTTGGCACCACTCGCAGTCACTTGGGCGCGATGAAGACGTACTGGGATACGTTCGCAATGCCCGGCTATTACGAAGCGTTCATTGAGGGACTCGCGGAAAATCATCCGAAGGTCTTGACATCGGGAAACGCTGGCGTGGTTGATGCTGTTGCGCGCGGCGAAGCGGACATTGGCCTCACCGATAGCGACGACGTGTTTGCAGCGCAGGCGCGTGGACTCAAGGTTGCCATGGTCTTGCCTCGACACGCGCGCGAAGTGACCACGGCAGGGGGCGGAACTTTTTTCATTCCCAATACCGTTGGAATGGTCAACGGTGCGCCACACGCTGATGCTGCGCGAACGTTCGTGGAGTTCATGCTCACGCCAGAGACGGAGCGGCAGCTCGCCGCTATGCCAGCAAAGCACGCGCCACTTGTTCATCCAGCCACTGCCAGTGACTTTGTTGTTCCGGATCCGCTGGCCATTCCACCGCAGTTTGTGGCTGCACAATCCGATGCCGCGGTGGATGCATTCTTCGCAGCAGTCCGCGCGGTTGCGGAGGAGAAGTAGGTGTCGGCAGGATTCGGCGCGCGCCTATTTGTGTCGGCAGCGATCGCGCTCTTTGCAGTGGCAGTGGTGTGGCCGATGATCGCGGGCGCGCGGCTCCTTGTCGTCGGTGGTGAGATTCCTGCAACCTTTGACGGCGCTCGAACGCTTGTTGCAACGCTCGGTTGGTCAGTGCTCGCGGCAGCGTGTGCAACGGTGGTTGGCTGGCCGGTCGGTCGCGCGATTCGCTGTGCGCGCAGGGGAAATCTGCTGCTGGCGCTCTCAGTAGTGACGGCGGCGTTGCCCCCGTATGCGGTGTTCTGGACGTGGTGGCAAGCGGCGGGTCCCGGATCCATGCTGGGCGATTGGAGTGCACGCGGTGGACACTCGGATTCATTGCGGACAGCGCTCTTGTTAGCAGGCTTGACTTCGTGGGCCTGGCCGTTGGCGGCGTGGATGGTGGCCGGGCGCTCAGCGGGCGCAGAGCCACTCGAACGAGAAGTTGGTGCCGTTGATGGCGAAGGCGTCATGGATCGCCTCCGGCGCGCGTGGCGTACCGATCGCAGCGCGTTGGCATTGGCGTTTGCAGCGCTCATCGTGGTGATTGGTGGATCAACCATCGCCTTTGACTTGGCGCAGGTGCCGACCTTTGGATTTGAACTGCGTACGCTGGATGTACAAGGAATCCCAGCAAGTGTGGTGTTGCGCGCGGCGTGGCCAGTGCTGCTCTTTGCATGTGTCGGCGCTGTGACTTTCGCGTGTTGGCCAATCACCCCGCGCGACGATGGACCGGCGCTCGTTCGTCGCGGTACAGGAGGGTTGGCGTGGCTGGTTTTGGTGTGCACGTTGATTGCCCCGCTAGGAACGCTGGCGTACGCGCTGATCACCCAAGGTGCGCTCGACCGATTTGTAGCAACCAGCGTGCGCGGTGCTGCAGGAACGATCGGTACCGCGGCCATCGCGGGCGCGCTTATTGGCGTGGTGGCGTGCGGGCACTTACTGCTTGCTGCGCGCGGAACACGCGGCACGCGCTTCTTGGAACGGGTCATGCTGGCGGGCTGGATGATTGCCGCACTGGTACCCGCCACCGTGGGGGCATTGACGCTGGTCGCAGCATGGAATATTGATTCTGTTGGTCCATGGATATACGACACGCCCGCCGTGGTAGTGCTCTCACACCTCGGACGATTTGGCGTCGTTGGTGCATGGCTTGGCCGCCTAGTCGCCCTGCGCGAGCCGCGTGAACGTCGGGAATTGCGCGCCATTGATGGGGGAGGTTCGCGCGGCTTGCTGCACGCGTTGGCGCCGGAAGTGCGCGGCGCGGGCATGGCCGCCGTACTGGTGGGCACCACGCTTGCGGCCGGCGAAGTCGTGGCGGCGGCGCGTGTGGAACCGCCCGGTTGGGCGTGGTCGGCATCTACTTTGCTGAACGCCATTCACTATCAGCAGCCAGCAACGGTGCTTGGATCACTGCTTGCCTTACTGTTGGTGGCGGCGGGTGCTGGAGGTGCAGTGGCATTGATGAGTGCGCGCGGCGAACGCATGCGCGGGACAGCCGTTCTGTTGTTACTGATGGTGGTCATTGCCGGGTGTCGTGAAGTGCCAGTACCACCAAGTGGTCCGCACGTTCAGGCAACGCGATGGTTTGGCGCACCGGGGCGTGGTCGCGGGCAATTTGAGTATCCGCGCGCGATGGACATTGATCCGCGTGACGGCACGGTGTTAGTAGTGGATCGTCAAGCACGCATTCAGCGATTTGCTCCCGATGGAACGTTCATTGCAGAATGGTCGATGCCAGAGAAATCGCTCGGAAAGCCGACCGGAATTGGCGTGGGACCCGATGGTCGCGTGTGGGTTGCGGATACGCACTACCACCGCGTCATCTGTTGGTCGCCCGATGGCAAAGAGCTACTGCGTATTGGCGAGTACGGCACCGGCCCCGGACAATTCATCTATCCATGCGATGTGGAGATTGCGCCGGACAATACGGTATGGGTGTGTGAGTTCGGTGGCAATGATCGCATTCAGGTGTTCACGCCGGATGGAAAGTTCCTGCGCTCCATCGGTAGCAATGGTCGTGAGCCCGGGCAGTTTGATCGCCCGCAGTCGATTGGATTTTCAACGGACGGCCGTGAGGTCTATGTAGCCGACGCATGCAACCACCGCATTCAAGTGCTCACTATCGAAGGCGTGCCGGTGCGGTCATTTGGGAAAGCCGGTGCAAATGACGGTGAGATGGCGTACCCCTACGGTCTGGAAGTGGTTTCGGACGGCACGTTGCTGGTCACCGAGTTTGGTAACCACCGCGTGCAGCGCTTCAATGCTGCCGATGGACATTCGCTGGGAACGGTGCGAGCCGTGTCCGGCGCGCCGACGCCGCTGGTGCTGCACGTGATTGATGGCGATCGCGTTCGGTCAGTGCCAAGCGGCGAAAATTCGTTGCGATTCCCCTGGGCGATCGGCGTTCGGGGTAACCAAGCTTTCATCCTTGATTCCGGGCATTCGCGCGTCTTGGTGGCGCCACTTGATTCAGTATGTACTTCGGGTGCGCAGATCGTCCCGCTGTCGGTGCCGCTGCGGTAGCGTGGAGCATAATTAGTCATGAACGTCACCTTTGAACATCCGTTGGCACTGGCGATCTTGGCGCTCGCGCTGCCATTCTGGTGGATGTCGTGGCGGAGCGTGCCGGTGCTTGGCAGGTGGAAGGCGTGGGGCGGATTAACGCTGCGCATCTTGGTACTGCTGTGCCTGACCGTGGCGGTGGCGCGCCCGAGCATCGTTCGTGAGACGGACGCTATGAGCGTTCTGGTGGTGGCTGATTCAAGCGACAGCATTCCGCTGGCCCTGCGCACGCAAGCAGAAAAGGCAGTGCGTGAGGCAGTTGCTCGTAAGGAGCGTCCCGAAGATCGGGTGGGCGCGGTGACGGTGGCGCGCGATGCGGTCATTGCAGCGATGCCTGCCAACGCGGGTGAAGTGACGCTCACTGGTCACGTCGGCGATATGCAAGCGACTGACTTGGCGGGCGGCGTACGCATGGCGCTGGCAACGCAGCCGGGCGATACCACTGCGCGCATCCTCCTTCTCTCCGATGGCAATCAGACCACCGGCAGTCTGGAAGATGCAGCGGCGCTTGCCAAAGCGGCCGGCGTTCCCATTGATGTGGTGCCGCTTGAGTACCAACACAACAACGAAGTGCTCATTGAGTCATTGCGTGCCCCAACACGTGCGCGTGAGGGTCAATCAATTGATCTGCGGATTTCCATTCGAAGCCAGCGTCCCGCAAGTGGGCGCATTCTGTTGTGGCAGAACGATGAGCCGATCGATCTTGATGCCGCGAGTGATGGTCTTGGGTATGCGGTGGACTTGCAGCCGGGCGCCAATCTGGTGACGCTGCCCGTCGTTGCTGACGGCACCGGCGCGCAGCGATTTCGAGCAGTATTTGAGGCAACGGAGTCAGCGATGGATTCGGTGCAGCAGAACAACACCGGAGCGGCGGTGGTGTTTGTTGGTGGCACTGGACGCGTGCTGATCATTGAGCCAGGCGGTGGTGCGGAATGCAACGCGTTGGCTACCGCGCTGCGCGATGGCAAGATTGAAGTTGAACGCGCGCAACCAGAAACCGTCATGAGCCGCGGCCTGGCGTTCATCGCTGGATTTGATGCGGTGATCGTTGCAAATCTGCCGCGGTGGTCCTTTGACAATGAGTTTGACCGCGGCTTGCATTCCTATGTCCATGACCTTGGTGGTGGACTGGTGATGCTTGGCGGTCCGGAGAGTTTCGGCGCTGGTGGTTGGCTTGGTTCGGAAACCGAGAAGACCCTGCCAGTCAAACTGGACCCACCGCAGACTCGGCAGATTCTGCGCGGCGCGCTTGCCATGCTTCTCCATAGCTGTGAGATGCCTGAAGGAAACTACTGGGGCGTGCAGGTTGCCAATTCGGCAATTGACGCGCTTTCCAGTCAGGACTATGCGGGTCTGATTTCGCTTGGCGGTGCTGGCTATGGTGGCGGCCCGGCAACCAAGGATGGTTACGGATGGGGCTTCCCTCTGCAAATCATCGGCGACAAAAGCCGGGCGAAGGATGCTGCTAAGAAGATGGTGGTCGGTGATATGCCAAGTTTCACCACGCCTATGGAAATGATTTTGGATGACATGGTGAAGATCCGTGCTGGACAGAAGCATGTCATCGTCATTTCTGACGGCGATCCGGGCGCGCCGCCACCGGAACTTCTCAATGATTTCAAAGCTGCAAAGATCACCATTACGACCGTGCTGCTGGCCGGAAGCGGTAGTTCCAGCCTTGGCCATGGTGGTCCAGAAGATCATCGCAAGATGCAGGCGATCGCCACCAAGACCGGTGGTCGCTTCTATCGCGTAGAGAATCCGCGCAAGTTGCCGCAGATTTTCATTCAGGAAGCAACCGTGGTTTCGCGTTCGTTGATTGTGGAAGGTGACTTTCAACCACAGGTAGCTCCCGGGGCTGCCGGGCCATTGGCTGGATTTGATTCGCTACCGCCCGTGCGTGGCTATGTACTCACCGTTCCGCGCGAGGGGTTGGCGCAGGTTCCAGCGATCGTGAAGAACAAGGATGGAACCGATCCATTTTATTCGCATTGGAATTACGGCCTGGGGCGCAGCATTGCATTTGCAAGTGATGTGAGTGGTCGTTGGGGGGCGGCGTGGACCACGTGGCCGCGCTTCGGAGCGTTCTGGGAACAGTCGCTCCGTTGGGTGATGCGTCCGGCCATGCCGCAAGATGTCAGCATTGCCACGCGTGTCGATGGTGATCGCGCCTTCATTGAAGTGGAGACGCGCGAGCAGGCGCAGAATGGTTTCGCTGCTGAGACGCGGGCGGAAGCGCGCCTGGTGACCCCCGATGGGCGAGTGATGGAATTGCCGCTGCGTCAGGTTGGACCGGGGAGATTTACTGGCGAATTTGACGCGCAACAGGCGGGCGCTTACTTGGCCAATGTTGCATTTGCGCGCGCGGGATCCGGCGATAGCGCGGCCCGTGCTGGCAGTGTGCAGGCAGCAATCAGCGTTCCGTATCCGGCTGAGTACCGCGCCATTCGGGACAATGCCGCGTTGTTGCGGTCAATTGCTGAACGGACTGGCGGTCGTGTCTTACGTCTCAATGATGCAAAGACCTGGGAGTTGTTTGATCGCTCTGACTTGGGCTCATCCCGCACGGCGCGGGCGCTGTGGCAGTTGGCGGCGATTCTTGCGGCAGTATTGATCTTGCTTGATGTGGCGTGGCGCCGCATCGCCTTTGATCGTCGCGACGCACAGGAACTTGCTGCCCGCGTGACGGGTGGAACAACAAGCAGCGGAACGGGTGGAGTAGACGCGCTGCGGCGCGCCCGCGAAGGTGCGACGTCGGGCCGCGGCAGTGCACCCGCAGCGACACGCTATGAAGCAGATTCAGGTGCGAAGAAAGTGGATGCGCGCGATCTGGCAGGAAGTGACGCTGGACCCGCACGCCCAGGCGCAGTATCCAAGCCAATCGCCCCGGAATCCGCGCCCGACGAGGGCGACGCGCTTGCGCGCCTGCGTGCCGCGCGGCGACGTGCATTGGATAAGTTGGATGGAGATGGCGGGTCAGGTGGTGCGGGAGGCGGGGGCGGTGCGGGCGGCTCGGGCAATGGTCCGGCGGGCTCGGGCAGCGGGGCGGGTGGAACGGGCAGTGGTCCCGGTGGTACTGGCACATGACCGTCATCGCGCCACAACTCCCTGGCGACATCGCGCGGCTTCCCGCGTTCGACGCGGGTATTGAGAATGACGACATCGCCCGCGAGCGCTGCGCATCATTCCGCTCAGTGGCGCTGCGATTGCGCGAGGCGATCGGCAAGCGTGTGGTTGGTCAGCAGACAGTCGTTGATCAGACGCTGTGGGCACTCTTTGCAGGTGGTCACGTTCTCCTTGAAGGCGTGCCCGGTCTTGGAAAGACGCTCTTGGTTCGAACGCTTGGTGATGCGCTGCACTTGGACTTCAGTCGTATTCAATTCACTCCGGATTTGATGCCAGCGGACATCGTTGGTACGCAGATTCTCATGGATGATGATGCCGGGCATCGCGTCATGCAGTTTCGTCCCGGGCCAATCTTCACGCAGATTCTGCTTGCCGATGAAGTGAACCGCGCGAGCCCCAAGAGCCAGTCCGCACTGCTTGAGGCGATGCAGGAACGGTCTGTCACCGTGGGTGGTGAAACCCATCGATTGCGCGCGCCGTTCTTGGTGTTGGCAACGCAGAACCCCATTGAGCAAGAGGGCACCTATCCGCTGCCGGAAGCACAGTTGGATCGGTTCCTTCTGAAGATTGCCGTGCCATCCGTGGAGCGCGCGGATTTGCACGAGATCCTGCGTCGAACCACGACGAGTACGGAAACTCCAGTCACGCCAATTCTTGACGGTGAGCGCATTGTGCAAGCGCAGCGTTTGGCGCGCCGGATTGTCATGGCACTACCGGTGCAGGATTACGTGATTCGACTTGTCCTCGCCACGCATCCGGGCGGGGAGTATGCGGATCCACAGGCAGCACGCGAAATTTCCGTTGGTGCAAGTCCGCGTGCGGCGCAGGCGATTGTGACAACGGCCAAAGTGCGCGCGCTCCTCGACGGACGGTTCCATGTCTCGATTGCTGATGTGCACGCGGTTGCAGCCAGTGCATTGCGGCATCGCATTGCGCCAAGCTTTGAAGCCGAAGCCGATGGCCTGGATTCCGACCGCATTGTCAGCGGAATCATTGCCCGTTTGCAGCGACAGATTCCCGAGGATGCTTCGTGAGTTTGTTCTTTCAAGGGCAGCCAAGTCGCAAGCGTCCCGAGCGCGTTGATGATCTCATTGACGCAGCATTGATGGCACGTATTGGGCAACTCGACGTGATGAGTCGGAAGATCTTCACTGGCAAGATTCAGGGCGAGCGTCGTTCGAAACGTCGCGGTCAAAGCGTTGAGTTTGCTGACTTCCGTCCCTATGTTCACGGCGACGACCTGCGCTTCATTGACTGGAACATCTTTGGTCGGCTTGATCGACTCTTCCTCAAAATCTTCCTGGAAGAAGAGGATCTCTCGCTGGTCATTGCCATTGATATCAGTGCTTCCATGGATTGGGGCGACCCAAACAAGATGGTATTTGCGCAGCGCTTGGCGATGGCGCTTGGCTACATTGGCTTGGTGAATCACAATCGTGTCACCATCGCTGCGTTCGGCGGTGAAGGTGGTCTGCAAAAGATTTCCAACCTGCGCGGGCGCCGCAAGACTGCGGAGATGGGCAAGTGGATCTTGAATCTGCAGTCGGGTGGCACCGGGACCTTTGAAGATTCCATGAAGGCGTTGGCGCTTGCTCGGCAGGGGCGCGGAGTGATGGTGGTGGTGAGTGACTTCCTACTGAAGGAGGGCTACGAGAAGGGCCTTCGCTATGTGGCAGGGCGCGGCTACGACCTGTGGTGCATGCAAACGCTTTCGCCGCAGGAAATTGATCCGAGTGCGCACGGTCTGGTTGGCGATTGGCGCTTGACCGATGCGGAGGATCGTGACGAAGCGGAAGTCACTGCAAGCCCTGGATTAGTTGAGCAATACCGCGCCAATCTTGGCGCGTGGTGTGCTGGATTGCGCGACTTTGCCATTCGCCGATCAATCATGCACATGGTGGTTGATACGTCCACTGAAGTCGATGCGCTCCTTCTGGAATACCTGCGGCAGCGAGGGCTGGTTCGATGAGTGAACCACTCGCACCAGTGCTTGCCCCAATGCTCGCCGTTGTGTGGATGACACCACTGATTGGCGCTGCGGTCGCCGCGGTATTGGTTCCGCTCCTCATTGCGCTGTACTTCCTGAAGTTACGACGACGCGCCACTGCGGTTCCAAGCACGCTGCTCTGGAAACGCAGCGTGGAAGACGTTCGTGCCAACACGCCGTTTCAGAGGCTGCGTCCGAGCATCTTGCTGTTCTTGCAACTTGGCCTCCTTGCGTTTGTTGCCTTTGCATTGATGCAGCCGCGCATGGATCTTGGGCTGTCCTCCAGCGGACGATCGGTGATCATTATTGATGCATCGGCTTCGATGTCTGCCACTGATCTTGACGGGAAAAAGTCCCGGCTTGCCATTGCGAAAGAACAAGCGAAAGAGCGCATCGATCAGTTGTTTGCGGGCGGTCTGTTCTCATCGATTCCGGGCGAGACCATGGTGATTAGTTTTTCTGACACCGCCAAGATCATGCAGCCGTTTACGCGTTCAAGCGGTGACTTGAAACGTGCCGTTGACCGCATTGAACAGACCGACGGCGGAAGCCGAATTGGTGATGCGCTTTCGTTGGCGCGTGCATTTGCAACGGTCGTCAATCCAGAGGCGCAGGGCGCTACCGCCAGTGAAGGCGCCACGTTGGAACTCTGGTCTGACGGTCAGATTTTCGATATCGCCACCGAGGCGATCCGTCCGGGCGAGACGATTTCGTATCACGTGTGTGGTCGTGCGGACGCGGCCAATGTCGGCATTGAAGGTATTGCTGCCGAACGGAGTGCTACCGAGCCTGGCGTGATTCAGGTGTTCGTCACCGTGCGCAACGACGGTCCGGAGGCGATCGAAACCGATCTTGAATTGTCGATTGATGGATCGCGTCGATCAGTCACGCCGAAGCCAGTCAAGGTGCCGGCCGCAGGTGGCGGTCCAGCAGGTGGGAACGGTGCGATTGCGAGCAGGGGCACGGCGGCGGGTGCAGTAGCAGTCCCTTACAAGCCCGGCTACGAACGCGTGACATTTCCGCCGATCATCCAGCCGCGTGCTGGAGTGATTTCAGTTGCGCTGGTGCGCTCTGATGTGATGGTTGCTGACAACCGTGCCGAGATTGCGGTGAGTGCACCGCGCAGATTGCGCATCGCCGTGGTGGGAGCCGTGGACTTTGCTGCCAAGAATGTGGTGTCCGCCATTCCAGCCGAAAAAGTGGAGTTCCTCACCCCCGCAGAGTTTGCCACCCGCGGCGTGAAGAGTGATGAATTTGATGTGGTGGTGGCCACACCTGCGGCGCTGCCGGAAGTACTGCCGCCGGGCCGCTACTTGGTACTTGGCGTTCCGGTTGGCGTCGACGGACTGAACGCGTACGGAACAAAGGAGAAACTATCGGTCCGCTCGCAGCGCAGCGAGCATCCGCTTCTTCATGCTGTCAATCTGGACGATCTCTTTGTTGCCAAGGCCACCGCCATTGCGCCCGCCTCCGACATTGAGTCGATCGTGGAAGGTCCAGATGTGCCGCTGGTGGTGATAGCGCGGCGCGGACCAGTGGCTGCAGTCATCATCACCTTCGAGCCACTTGATTCCAACTGGCCATTTCAGCGCGGCTTCGTGACGTTCATTGCCAACGCCGTGGAGTGGCTCGGCGCGCTCGATCAGGCCGCGGTGCAAGAAGAGCATCACCCCGGCGAGACGCTCTCGGTGCGCACGGCGGCGGGCGTGAAGGAAGCCACGCTCACGCTCCCGGACGGATCGGTGCAGACGCTCCAAGCGCGTGAGGGTTCCGTGACCTTTGGCCCGTTGGTTTCAGCGGGCACCTACCAATTCCGGTGGGCTGACGATCGTGGCGAGCAGCGCCGGATGTTTGCCGTGAACACCGCTGAGGGCGAGGGCCGAATTGCCGCTGCCGATCAGCTTTCGATTGGAACACAAGTGGTGCAGGGCACCGGAAGCGAGGGCGGATCGCTCAGCGATCTTTGGCCCTATGCACTCACCGCAGCGCTGATCTTGTTGGTGCTGGAGTGGTGGGCCTACCACCGGAAAAACTGGATTCGACCCGCTCGCGGCGCCAAACCAGTACGTCCGTTGGGGGCTGCTGCTCCTATCATCCGTTCATGAGCACTGCAGGCGCCCCACAATCCGTCGACCGTATCGCCCAATTTGAGAAGATGGCATCCGCCGATCCCACCAACGAAATGGCGCATTTCTCGCTTGGCAAGGCGTACCTTGACTCCGGTCGACACGCCGAAGCTGCTCGTAGCTTTGAGCGATGCGTGGAACTGGCCCCCGACATGAGCAAGGCATTTCAGCTTGCCGGCCAAGCAATGATCGGCGCCGGTTGGGCGGACCGAGCGGTGGACGTCCTGACCCGCGGCTATGAAACTGCAGCTCGCAAGGGCGACATGATGCCGCGCAACGCCATGGCAGACCTCTTGCGATCAATCGGTCGCGAGCCGCCGAAGCTTGCGGCAGAAGTCGACGCAGCAGCGGAGCGCCTCAAGGCATCCGGCACCTTCATTTGCCAGCGAACGGGTCGACCAGGCAGCAAACTCACCGAGCCGCCATTTCGTGGTCCGGTTGGTGCGTGGATCTTTGAGAACATCAGCGCGGAAACCTGGAAGCAATGGATTGGCCAGGGGACCAAGGTCATCAACGAACTGCGCCTTGATTTCAGTCGCGACAAGGACCAAGAGACCTACGAGCAACACATGCGCGAGTACCTCGGCGTGGATGCTGACCTCAAATGACACTCGGCTTGGGGGCATGATTCATCCTGGTTTCGTTGATGTGGCAGGCGTTGTTGCTGGCCTGCGTTGATGCATCACGCTTTCTGAGTGGCCCTGATGCAACACGCTTTCGTACTGGCCCGCATTCGCCTTACGAGGATGGCCGCTGAGCGCGGCCCTATCCTCTCCGGCGCCTGCGGCCAGATCACCTTCTTTGGCAAAACGTGGAATTCACGCCGTTAGTAGCCAGGTGAGATCAGCCGTCCATCGCGCCAACAAGTTCGGTAATCGAACTCGCGCCCTGCGCGCGCACCCATTGTGCAAGGCCTTTGGCCAGTGCCACCGGCGTGCGGGGATCTACAAACAGTGCCGTGCCAACGCCAACCGCGCTGGCTCCCACAAGTATGAATTCGGCCGCATCTTCCCAACGCAACACGCCGCCGAGACCAATGATCGGTACGCCCGCTGGCTTGGCTACTGCGCGGAATACGTCGTGCACCATCCGCACCGCGATCGGATGGATCGCCGGTCCGCTCAACCCGCCGCGCCCGCGCGACAATCGCGGGCGGCGCGTGTGCACGTCAATGCTCATAGCCGTCACGGTGTTCACCAGCGTCAGCCCGTCCGCGCCCGCCTCAACTGCAGCTCCGGATAGTTTCACCACGTCCGCGTTCGGGCTGACCTTCACAAAGAGTTTGGCACGCTTCACCACCGGTCGAACTTCGGCCAGCAATGCTTTCAATGCCGAGGGGTCATCGCCAAATTGCAGGCCGGTTGCAGTGTTCGGGCAACTGACATTCAGTTCAATGATCGGAAACGCCGTGTTTGCATCAAACGCCGCTGCTACGCGAACGTAATCGTCCACGGAGTGTCCAGCCACGGATCCAAAGATCGGGCATTTCACGCCTGCAGCGTGCGGGAGCTTCTCCGCCAAGAACCGTCCCAACCCAACATTGGCGAGACCAATGGCATTCATCATGCCCCCAGGAACGTCAATGATTCGCCATGGGTCATTACCCGCGCGATCTTCCGGCGTGATGCTCTTGGTGGTCACTGCACCCAACCAACGCAGATCGAACGCGTCGGCCAATTCATCCATGTAGCCGCATGTTCCAGCCGCCGCCACAATCGGCGAGGCTAAGTCCACGCCGGCAAGGCGGGTTCGAATGCAGGCGTCAAGTGCTGCCATATCTCAATTCTACGAAATTCAGGATGGCTCGCGTGCGGTTGTCGCAATTCGGTGCTCCGCACCAGCGAGTCGCATGCGCTGCTCGCTGAGTGCAGCGCGCTGCTTGGTCAGATCACGTTGATCGGCATCGGGCTTCTTTGCGGCCTCGTTGAGATGACGCGCCGCTTCGTTGAGGAGTTGCTCGGACTCGGCAATATCGCCAAGTCGCTGCCATGCGTCTGCTGATAGGCGGGCAAATGCGGCCCGATGGGTGCGCACCACTGCATCGTCGCCGCGCACCTTCTGGAGCGCTTCAATGTGTCGGCGCAGTTGTTCGCAGCGCTCCAGGCAGCCACTGGCTGAGTCGCCATGTTCCTCAACGGCCAGGTCGAACGCTGCGACTACTGCCATCTCAATGGCCGCTGCGTAATCGCTTGCGCCGCGAGCAGCCTTTGCCCACGCGCGTGATTCATCCCACACCTGACGGAACGCCATGGTGCGTTGCTCGGCATTGTCCAGCATGCGCGCCGCGGTAGTAATTGGGCGCATCAGTCCATTGGCAATCGACATGCGCAAGAGTGGATCCGTTGTTGGTTCACGGAGCGCTGCGCTGAATGGGCCAATCGTGGTAATGGCAGCACGTAAAGCGTCGAACGCTGCGCGTGCATCACCTCCGGCGACTTCATAGGCTGCGGCAAGTTCAAGTGTTCGGGCAAACGCAAGGTGACGGGCCGCATCGGTGCTCTCCGCCAAGCATGCGGTGCGCAGCGTCGTCAACGCATCGCCAACAACGACCCGTGCTTGAGCGTGCTGGTTGGCGCGTACTGCCATCGATGCAAATGACGCAGCGAGATCGGCGACACGCGCAAAGGCTGGGGAGCCGATCGGTGCAGTGCGGGTTCGCTCACGTGATTGGCACCACAGGTCGCGAAGCCGCTGTGCTTGCAAAGCGGCATTGGCCCGCGCGGCATGTTCCGTTGCTGAAGTGGGGGCGTCAACGCGGTCGGGGGATCCCCGATCAGAAACTTCGTGGATTCGATTGTGTGTGAGACTCATGCGAACTTCCATGTTCAGATGACCAAGACGCTCAATAGTTCAACTCCCGGCAACTTCCACATTCATCAGCCGAGTTGATCTGGATCAAGTGCAGCTTCCTTCGCCGCGACCTTGGTCTTCTTTGCGCCCGGACGTTCAGGAATCTGATCCATGTACAAAATCCGGCCGCATGTCAGGCAGGTGACCAATTGATCGGCCTGCGCCGCAACGCGGCTGTAGGCATCAAGCGGAAGTTCTGCGTTGCATCCGCCGCACGCAAATTCGCGGTGGCGCAGGCTCACGATGGTGACTTCGGCAAGCGCCTCGCCTTCATTCTTGTCGGCAGCGTCGTCGAATGCTGCGCGCGCTTCTTCCTTGAGAAGGTCGGCAGCTCGGCCACGTTGCGCTTCAAGTTCCGCCAGTCGTCCACCGAGTTCTGACTTTGCGTCTTGAAGCGTCGCCTTGGCCATGTCGCGCAAGCGCGTCTGGTCACTTGATGGCGAATCAGTGGACTCGAGTTCCTTCTTCAACTTCTCAAGGTTCTCCATCTGCGCCATGATTCGCTCGGCCAGCTCATCGCGCTTGCCTTCGACCACCTTCAACTCATCGCGCAGGGCGTTGTAGATCTTTGGGTTGGACGAAGTGTTCAACTCCGCGCGCAGGTGATCAAGACGCTCCTTGAAGGTGGTGTCTTCAAGTTCAAGATTTGAGATCATCGCCTGCACCTGACGCGTCTGCTTTTCAAGGTCGCGTCGCTTGCCGGACACCACGTCGAGTTTTAACTCGTGCCGCCGCAGCGCGTCCTCTGCATTTTCGAATCGAGTTTTGATTCCGCGGACTTGGCTGTCGACGGTGTGGAGCGCGCGGAGGTGTGCAATGAGGCTCATAGGTGGTGGCCGCGCCGGGCGCGGGTGGCGCATCGTACAAGGTTCTGCAGCGCTACCGGAAGATTCCGCGTTATTTCAACGCAGATGCAGTGCCCACCACACCACCGGACCGGCAAGTAGGGGGCTGTCAAGTACGTCAAACACGCCCCCCATTCCGGGGAGCACTTGTCCGGAATCTTTGACTCCCGCGCTCCGTTTCAGCAGGCTTTCTACAAGATCGCCAAATGTTCCCACTGCACCCAGAACCGCTCCGGTGGCGGCGCCGAGCAATACCGGCACATGGTCGCGCGGATCGGGGAGCGCATCGCTCCACCAACTGAGCAAGCCGCCAACTACCGCGGCCAATGCAATGCCTCCGAATAATCCTTCCCAACTCTTTGCGGGACTGAGCCAAGGAATCAATTTATGCCGCCCAATGGACATCCCCGTGAAGTACGCGCCGATGTCGCTGGCCTTCACGGTGAGCATCGCCCCAACCAGCACCCATGGGCCAACATCGCAGCGCACTAAGAGCCATGCTCCAAGCAGTACGCCGATATACGCGAACGAAAGGAGCGTTCCCCCGGTGGCGGCTACCACGCCAGCGATGTGTGCGCCGCGGCTGTGCACAATGATGGCGCATGAAAGTACCGCCCACAATGCGGTGACCATGACTGCAACGGCCGTGATTGCAGCATCGACGGCGGGCGCAATGCGAATCGCCATGATCCCCATGATTGCAGCGAGCACCGTCAGCGCAGTGGGCGCAGCAATCCCCGCGCCGCGCAACATCGCTGCCAACTCGCGCGCCAGCAGTGGGGCAAGTACGCCGACTGCAAGAGCGATCAGCAGCACTCCATCCGAAGTTCCGATGATGATTCGAACGGTCTCCGACTCGCGCAAGGCATCGGACAGCCGTTCATCGCCCCACAGAATGGCGATCAGTCCGATGATGAGCAGGGTGCCGGTAACGAGTCGTTGGCGAAGCACGGCGTCAGTAGACCGCAACCGATGGGTCGATGTCGAGCGACCACAGGTGAATTCCGCCAGCCAGACTGTGAACATCGTCAAAGCCCGCTTGCCGTAGGGCGGCGGTCACCTGCAGGCTGCGAGCGCCGTGATGACAATGGACCACCACCGGAGTGGCCTCATGCGAACGCAAGCCCTCCAGTCGAGCGCTGAGTTCATGCATTGGAACATGCATCGCGCCAGTGATGGAAGCGATATCGCGTTCCGAAGCAGTACGGCAGTCAAGGAGCACGATCAGTTCGCCTGCATCGCGACGGCGCACGTATTCACGTGGCGTGATTTCCCAGTCCGGATTGAACGGGTAACCAGCAGGAAGTCCGCGATCGTCAAGCGTTGACACTGTTTAGTCCTTGGGCGCAGGCGTGGGGGCAGGTGCAGGCATCCATTCGACGCCATCAATCGGCTCGCGTTGCACCGTGACCCACGGCGGCATGAAGATGATTTGTCCTGGCGTGGTTGCCAGCCAGAAGATGCTGATGGCGGGTTGCGCTGCTAAGTCTTGTACGGCCGTGTGGCTTTCACCACCCGTAGCCAGCACGGTGGCCGTAGTTGGATACGCGCCAGTGGCTCGGGGATCCTTGGAGAACCCTTCAAACAGCGTGTAGTACTTTGGCTGCACTTCCACTTGACCGCGAGGCTGATGAATCCTTGTTTCGCCCCAAGCGGAACGATCAAGCGTGGTGGCACTGGGCGCCGGCGGGGCAGATGCAACAAACGCGGTGCCGTCAAGCGACGTTGGTCCGCCATCACGCGGAATCGGCACAAACTCCGGGGTTGCCAGATCCGGAATCGGATCGTCGCCCGCATGAGTGAGCGTCGCGCTGGGATTTTGGCAGCCAACAGCCGCAAGCGTGACGGTGCAGAGGATGATGGCGTTACCAGCGGGGTTCATCAGGAGACTCATTCGTCAATGACATATCCGGCGTGCTCAAGTGCGTCTTGGATCGTATCCGGGTCGAATCCGCGCCGGGCGAGTTTGCCCGCAACGCGCTTGGCAGATTCTCCCGCCTTCTTGGCGCGGCGCACCTCAAGACGCACCTCGGCGGCGGTGGCGGCCCCAGTGCGCGCAACGTCCGCTGCATCTCTTTCGCCCACGCCGTCGGCCTGCAGGAGTTCCGACAACGCCTCTTCCGAAAGCGATCCGCGTCGGCGATGGTGTTCCACGCGCGCGATTGCAAACGCGTGGTCGTCCAGCCAACCGTCAGCCAGCATGGCGCGGATTGCATTGCGAGCAGCGCGTGCAACGTGGCCGGCCTGCACCAGCCGTGCCTCTAGCGCGGCGGCACTCCACGCGCGCTTGGCAAGAAACGCCAGCGCCGCCTCACGAGCCAACGACTCCGCTGCAGCCGCATCAACACGTGCAGCCAGTGCCGGCGTCCACGCTCCACCTTCCACTAGACCAAGCTCCACGGCGCGCTGCCGGAGCAAGGTTGCAACCGTTCGGCCACCCACGCGCACCTCCACCTGATTTGGATCGGCGCTCAATGCGCGGAGTGCATCAATGGGAACCTTCTTCTTGCGTGCTGCCTTTGCCATCGTGGTTCGTCCTTCAGGTGAGTTGGTCGAGGTATCCGCGAATCTCCGAGAGCGCGTGACTGTCCGACACACGCTTCGCCGCTTCCAGTCCGGTGCGAAGGACCGCGCATGCATCATCGATGCGCTCCAGATCTTCCAGTGATCGCGCCTTGTGGTAGTACGCGTAGCAGTAGCCCGGGTCAGCGGCAATGGTTTGGTCGTACCAACCAAGCGCCTCCTCGTGCCGCCCGGCGCGTGCGTGTTCCTGCGCAATTCCGTACATGCAGAACGGGTCGCCAGGCTCACTGGCGTGCAATTTCAGGAGTTGCGCAAGGCGCGGCGTAGTGGCGGGGTCGTTCTGCCCTGGGTGCATACGCGGCAAACTATCACATCCGGATACGCTGCTCAGATGCGCTCACTTCTCGCGCGTTCGGCACTCATCTCCCTGGTCGCCATCGGCTTTGCAGCCGTACTGTCCTCGTGCGCTCCTCAGTACATCAATGAGGACCGCACCGATCGGCGTGAAAAGGAACTGCGCATCCAACAACATACTGGCGGCACGCATCATTCCACAGTGGTTGACAATGGGCGCTGGTTCCAGACATTCGGCAATGAGCTTCTGACGATCGACACCACCAACGGTCGCGAACTTGGTCGCGCCGATGGCGTTGTCTTTGGCGAGGGCGGCTCGCTGGTTGACTTGGTGGTCTCCGGCGATTCCGCGTGGGCAATTTCTGATCTCACTTCACTGATCACCTTTGATGTCTCCGACAATTCCGATCCCAAGCGATTGTCTGCTATCTCCGCGGAGGAGTTGGGCATTCAACCGCGTTTGGTGTCGCGCGTTGGCGAGGAGATGTACGTGAGCGGTAAGGGTGGCGCCGTACGCGTCAGTGACCGCAAGCGATTCCTTGAAGGTGAATCGCCGGTACACGTTGTTGCATCGGCCGGCGGTCTGGTCACTTGCACCGGTCGCAAGATCGTTTCGCTTGAAGATGGGCGATACCTCGGCGCGGCAAGTGCGTTGCTTCCGATGCCACCGGGTGTTGGTTCGCCGGGCGGATTTGCGTTTCTCTTGCAGGGCAAGAACGGCGCGTCGGTTGGTGTGATGTCCGCAATATTTGCTGAAACTGACCAAGCCGCCATTCCCGCCCGAGTACGGCGCATCCGCATGTGTGGCGACCGTCTGTTTGCGGTGACCGACAAGCTTCTCTTCACCTGGCGCGTTGATGGGTTGAAGTTGGTGGACCCGGAAGAAATTCCCCTCAAGGGTGGCCGCGATATCGACATCATTCGTCCCAATCACTACGCAGTGGCGGGTACGTTTGGGCGCGCGATGTACCGCCATCGCACTGAAGATCGCCGCATCGGTGACACCTTCTACAACGTGGAGCGCCAGCCCGGTTTGCTGGAAGTGGCCGTCACTGATGGTCGACGCGTACTTGCTGGTGGTCGCGAGGGATTCTGGCTATGGCGCATTGGTGGCGAGCCCGCCCTCACCGACAAGACCACCGACCTGACCACCATCATGGGTGCGGAACGAAGCGCTGCCTGGGGATCTGCGCACATTGTGGAAGAGAAGAACCCCGACGGCATCAGTGTGGGAATGTGCGTGGAGATCAAGCACGACGGTGCTGTGGAACGCTATGAGCCAGATGGTTCGCCGCATATCACTGCCATTGAATTTATTGACGGCGATCTATGGGTTGGCCACGAACTCGGTCTGGATGTATTGCGCCGCGAAGAAGTGCTTGAGCCAGAAGATGCAGAGGTGGACGCCGCTGCCGCCGAAGGCACTACGCCAGCTGCCAAGAAGGCGCAGTTAGATGAGAACGGCAAGCCAGTACGGCAATTTGTCGGCAAAATCAGCCCGATTCGTTCATGGCGGTTTGAAGGCCCCGTGCTATTCATCTATCCAGAGCGGTTGGGCGGTGGTGGCTCGATCGTTTCACTGCACGGCGGCTTCATGCTGTTGAAGCAGACGGCGATTGGTGATACCCCGGTATTCACTGGCCGCGGCGACGTGCAGTAATCACCGCTTTTTAGAGGCCTTCGCTGCCAGCGCGCAGAACTTGCCGCAGATGTCATCACTGCTACAAGTATTTCCGCGCGCCTTGCATACGGCCCGTCCGTGAAAGATCAGCAGGTGACTGAGATCACACCAGCGCTCGCGCGGGAAGAGTGCCATGAGATCGCGCTCCACCTTGACGGGGTCGGTGTGCTTGGAAAGCCCAAGACGTTCTGCTAAGCGACCGACGTGTGTATCCACCACTACGCCGGCCTGGATACCAAAGCAATTTCCAAGCACCACATTGGCGGTTTTGCGTGCCACACCGCGCAGTGCCAGCAAGTCCTGCATGTTTCGTGGTACTTCTCCACCATGCTGATCCATCAGCATGCGCATCGATTCATATACGGCACGCGCCTTGTTGCGCCACAATCCAATGGTGCGAATGAATGGCGCGATCTCGTCAGCTGATGCCGCGGCATAGTGATTTGCAGATGGAAATTGCGCAAACAGGGCAGGGGTTGCCGCATTCACGCCCTCGTCAGTTGCTTGTGCACTCAGGATGGTGGCAATGAGAAGTTCATGCGGCACCTTCCAATCAAGGCGACACTTTGCCTGTGGATAGCGCGCATCCAGTGCCGCAAGAAGTTGCAACGCGCGCTCGCGTTGTCGCGCAGTCTTGCGTGGAAGTTCGAAGCCGATTTCGGGCCAGAGTGCGTTACCAGTCACCGCGTGCAACCTTTCGAACAGGCGCCGCCATCAATGCAGGCAACAGGCACACCAACGCGCCGATGACACACAGCATTTGTATCTTGAATCCAGCATCTGCTGCCACATGCGCGGTGTCGAAGCGGGCGCGCGCGGCTGTTGCAGCGTCGCGATCGTTGGCTGCAACGGCGTCCCAATAGGCAAGCAAGTCCACGGTCATCGCTGGTCCAGTCCATGCACGCCATGCCAGGATCAGTGCGGCGCTGGCAACGCATATGAAGAACACCGTGCGTGCCCAACGTATTCCGTTGAAGTGTCCAAGCCGCGCGAGTCGAACCGTGCACCCAACCGTGAGTGCCGATGCTGCAAACTGCACCCAGTCGCCTGCCATGAAGAGCGGCTGCAGCATCTTGCCGGCAGCAAATCGACCCATTTCAGTGGTGTCGCCTGCAAAGAAGCCCTCGGTTCCTGCAACGGAGATTCCCAGCTTGGGAAGCGCACCAAATGCGCCCATGGCTGCCACCCCGGTTGCCAGAATGACGGACAACCACACCGAAAGCGCAATCAAGAGAATGGTGGCAGTGGTGCGCATCACCTCAGTCTAGTCCGTCGGACACGGGTACAACGTGTGCGGCGATCATGACATGTTCCGCGTCCTGTCCTCGCCGTCGCGCTCCACTACCCTGTACTTATGGATACTCGTGTGCAAGTTCCCCTTGGTGTGACCATTGCTGCACTTGGCGATACCGCCGCGGCCCTCGCTTGGGTTGCATCGCGCGGCATTGCGGGCGTGCAACTGAGCGCCACGCATCCGTCTATGCGTCCGCGCGATCTTGGTGTCAGCGCCCGGCGCGATCTCCGCGCCACACTCGCGCGGTATGAATTGGTGGTCACCGGTATTGACGCGTGGATTCCAAGCGAACACTTCATTGATCCTGCCCATGCAGACCGAGCCATCGAAGCGGCATGTGCAGCATGCGAATTCGCCAGTGAGTTTGGGCGCGTGCCAATCACTCTGCAATTACCGCGCGCCGCCAGCAACGCGGGCGCGCTGAGTACCGCTGGTCCGCACGCCGCTGGTGCACCAAGTAACGCCGCCCAAGAATCCCACGCCGCGCGCCGACACGATGCCATCAACGCCATCGCCTCGGCTGCCGAACGTTCCGGGGTAACGGTCGCTGACGCCTCCGGTGCCGCGGGTGCACCGTGGCCACCGATAGGGGTTTCGCTCGACCCGGCGGCGGTCCTTGCCGAAGGCGGCGACCCGGTAAGCATGGTTTCGCAACTGGGTCCGCGCTTGGTGTCGGCACGGATTGTTGACCTCCTGCGCTCCGGAATGCGCGGTCCGGTCGGCGCAGCGGGCGAAAGTCGGCTGGATGTCCTGGGATACCGGGTGGCCTTGGAGATGGCCGGACTACCACGATTCCCAGTGATCGACGCTCGGCAATGGATCGATCCCCATGCGGGAATCGTCGCCACCGTTCAGGCATGGGGTGGAGCAATCCCGGGCTAATTCCCTTCCACTACACTTTGCATCATGGCACGTCGCGCTGCTCCGGCTCTTTATGAATTGATGCGTCGCCCCGGTGCGCCGACTACCTCTGCGTCGTCGCCCGCGATGACCGGGACTCCGCGCCGCGTGGGTAACGCGCCCGGTCTGCCTTCTACGTTTGAAATTTCACTTCGGCGCGCCATTGTCCTTGGCATTGCCGTGGTGGCTGCCGTTTCCATCGCGTATGGCATCGGAGTGAAGCGCGGCTCGAGCGCGAACACCGGCGCACCGCGCAACGGAAGTGACGCGGAGTCAGTCAGTGCGCCGTCGGTCGTTTCGCAACAGACATCGCCCGTGATTCCCGCCATCCCTGGGAAGTCCTCCGGCGCAACTGGCAGCAAGACCGCCGCTCCGGTCCCGGGTACTTCGGGGTCTGGAAAGTCAGCGCCTGTTGCCCGCTCAGCAACCGATAACAAGTCCGATCCCCGGGTCAAAGGGATGTTTTACTTTGTGGTTGGCCATCCATCATCCGATCGCCGGTTGGAGATGCTGAAATTTTGTCGGGATCAGGGGCTTGATGCGTACCTCGTTGCCGATGTTAATGCTTTATCGCGTAAGATCATTGTCCTTCCCGGTTACCGTGACTCGTCTGAAAAATCATCGTCAGAGATAAAAGCACTCGAAGCGAAGATCAAGCAGGTTGGTAAGAAGTGGAAGGGCAACAACCCCGGAAACAAGGACTTTGACGACGCGTACCCCGCCAAAGCCGAATAATGAGCGATGGATACCCCGACGGAATGTAAGAGAGACTGAAACGGAGTCGTCACGAAGGCGCCTCCGAACAACTGAACCCGCCTTGAAAGATAGAACCCGATGAGCCTTCACCGTAGCCTAAAGACCAAGTCCGGCGCCCTTAACCAGCACCGCAACGTGCTGACTCGCGCCGAGCGCATCGCAAAGCTGACCGAGGAAGAGCGCTTCGAAGTTGGTAAGAACAACGCGCTTGGTCTCGTCAAGGTCCGCAGCATCAAGATCGCTGCTGGCAAGAAGCCCAAGAAGGCTGAAGAGGGTGATGCCGCCGCGAAGCCGGGCGCTAAGGGCGCAGCGAAGGCTGCAGCAGCACCAGCCGCGAAGGCCGCAGCGAAGCCAGCCGCTAAGAAGTAATCCGTATGACCACGCACACCTCCTCGGGCGGCCCATTGGGCCGCCTTTCTCTTTCCTCCCTCATTTCGCAGCGCGCTCGATCCATCGATGCGTCAGGTATTCGCAAGGTGTTCGACCTAGCGGCCAAGATGAAGGACCCGATCAATCTTTCGATCGGGCAGCCTGATTTCTTGGTGCCGGCGGTGATGAAAGATGCGGCAAAGGCAGCCATTGACGCCGATCGCAATGGCTACACGGTGACGCAAGGGATTCCGGAACTCATTGATGCCACGTGGAATCACCTGCGCAGCAATGTTGGTTGGGATGGCCCGGGTGAGCATCGCAGTTTGGTCATTACTAGCGGTACCAGTGGTGGCATTGTGCTTGCAGCCATGGCGTTGTTAGACGCTGGTGATGAGATGATCATCCCCGATCCGTACTTTGTGATGTACGCGCAATTGGGCAAGATGACCGGCGGCACCATGGTGTGCTGCGACACGTACCCAGACTTTCGCATGACCGCGGAGCGCATTGAGCGCTGCATGACACCGCGCACCAAGGCGGTGTTGATTTGCAGCCCAAGTAATCCATGCGGCACTGTGCTCACCGGCGCGGAACTCCGCGATATTGTTGACCTGTGCCGTCGCCGCGGCGTGCTTCTCATCAGCGATGAGATCTACGACGAGTTCTGCTTCAGCGACATGCGCGAGGACGGCCACTGCCCAAGCCCAGCGCGTTTCAGCGATGAATGCCTCTTGGTTCGCGGCTTTGGCAAGACGTATGGATGTACCGGTTGGCGCCTTGGATATGTGGCGGGGCCAAAGGAAATTGTGCAAGAGATTGCCAAGTTCCAGCAGTACACCTATGTGTGCGCGCCCAGCATGGCGCAGTGGGGCGTGATTCCAAGTTTCGGCGTAGACCTTGCGCCCATCGTTACTGACTATGAACGACGGCGGCAAATGGTGGTCGATGCGTTTGCTGGAGTGACCACGGTTCCGCGGCCGGGTGGTGCGTTCTATGCATTTGTTGAAGTTCCCAAGCGCCTTGGAATCACTGGCCATGAATTTGTTGAACAAGCGATCGCCAACCGCGTGTTGGTGATTCCAGGCAATGTGTTCAGCCGGCGTGACACGCACTTCCGTATCAGCTTTGCAACACGCCCCGACAAATTGGCGGAAGGCCTTGCCATTCTGCGCGGCTTGATGACTGCCTGAGGCGTGGGTGAATCGCGAACGCGCACCACGCAACACCAATGAAACGAACAAGCGCCCGAGCATGAAGCTCGGGCGCTTGTTGATTTCAGAGTGTCAAGCGCCTTTCGACGCAGGACTCAGATGGTCCTTACGGAGCCTTCTTCGGAGCGCCGGCAGCAGCCGCTGCGCCGGCACCTTCAGCAGACTTCATGCGGTCCTTGAGTCCCTCGTTCGGGCTCTTGATGCTGCCAGCTGCTGGAGCGGCATCGTTCTTCTGAACAGACTTGGTGGCTGGTGAGCCGCCGTCGCAGCCGGTGAGGACAACGAGTAGGGCGACTGCGCTTGCGGTGGCGATGATCTTCATAGTGGTTCCTGAATTGCCTTTCAATGCTCGGGCTTACGTTTGGGCGAGCTTCCCAATGCGCGGGGGCATGTATTGCCGAGTGCCGCGCCCGCGCAGTGTCTCAGAACCGTTCGGTTGCCGTCAAGGGGTGGTTCCCGCAACTTACCCAAGATTATCTCGAACGCGCTGCCGGTTCGGCAAGGCGCCATCGACCGGCGGCGGCAGCCGGGGCAAGCCAGCGCCACTGCGTGTGGAACGTGTCATCGTTGTCGGCAATACCAACCTGAATGGCTGCCATTGCCCCCGCGCTTGCAGGGAGCGGCACTTCCATGTGTGCGGTCCAACTGGTGCCGGCGTTCGTTTGGCATTTCATGATGACACCATCCGGCGCGGTACAACCGGTGGTGAATGGTTCAACAAGAAAGTCAATGGGCGCGGCCAGCGCTGGGCTTTCAATCAAGACGCGGATGGCGTCGGCGTGTGGATCGTTTTTACGCTTGGCGTCGGGTGCGCTCCATGAAGGCGCTGCAGCTTGCAGTTGGTCTGGAACCAGTGCGTCGATGATCAACTTCTTGCCGTCAGCAGAGCGCGTGAATTGAAGAGTAGGGTTCTCTTCACGCGTGTCGTACGGGGAATAGTTCCATGCGAGTACGGGCAGCGAAACGGCACCGGCGACGTCCGTACTCAGTTGCACCGTTCGATCAATCGGCAGGCGTGTGGGAAGGTAAATCGGCACCGTTCGACCTTTGCTATCTACAAAGGTGGCGTACATATCAAGCTGCGGCGCCAAGATCGTTCCGCTCTGCGGCATGAGGGTGACTGGTACTTCAATGGTCACTTCACTCTTGGCGGGGACATCGTGTTCGCATGCGCCAGTGGCAACGCGCAACGTCGAGCGCGCGTTGTTTGCCATGGTGCTGGCGTAGTCAACATCAGCCAGCGTGTGGCTGGTCCATCCATTCATTCCGCCAGTTGTTCCAGGGGTTCCTTGGCCTGCTCGACCAGCGGTCCACCACACGGCGGGGCCATTGGCGTTGCGCAGCACACCGGGCGGATCGAGCGTGACGTGGATGGGCACATCAATCGGGTTCTTCACAACAAACCGCGCTACTGCTTCTGTTGGAGCAGTCAGTGTGGATGGATCAGGCAGCTTGCCAGCAGTGCGCACCGCGGGCACTGGGTCACGCAATGCATAGACTCGGTCTTGATCGGTACGTGTGACAAAGTCCTCGGGAAGTACTAGGCCTACTGGCTGGTGCCACACCCGCAGCGCGCCGTCGGAAGTGCAATCAACAAACGTCAGATGTTGCATCTGCCCAGCAAGCGGATGTTGATCAATCATTCCGCCGCAGGTGCCCACAATGTGGTACTGCACGCCGCCAACGTCCGGATCGCGCTGCAATGCGTGGAAGTGTCCAGCAATGACTGCGTCAACGCCAGCCTTCTCTAGGAGCGGCTGCACGCGATCGTTCCACTTGACCGAGGGATACCGCCACATGGGTCGGTGCATGAGGAGAAAGATCGGTTGATTACGCTTGGATGCAGATTGCAGTGCGCCCGAAAGCCATGCAATTTGCTCATCACTAAAGCCCATCTTGGAATCGCCTAAGCCTTCATCACTAAAGAGCACCAACACCGTAGCCAGATCAAGTTCAACGGAGTACCACACGGGTCCAAAGCGTTGCCGGTACCGCTCTGCAAACGTGGCATCGCCCGCGGTACGCGTTCCACTGATGACATCATGATTGCCGGCAGTTGGATAGAAGGCGGCAGAGAGTTTGCTCACGGCGTCAAGATATTCATCCGCCTCAGTGTTCCACAGCGAGGTGGAGCGCGTGTAGCCCTGCACCATGTCACCAACGGTGAAGACTGCGTCGGGTCGAACGATGTTCAAATCTTCCACCGCAGCCAGGAGGTACGGCATGCCCCACGCGCGACCCGTGGTGCGGTCGGGCAGAATGGCGATCCGCTGCACGCGCGGGCGAGCACCATCTTTGACCACCTGGCCATCGGTGGCACGCCCGTTGCTGTCCGCTTGGAAGTGCGGCGGGGCGCCTGCAGAGGTAGCGGCCATGGTCAGGACGATGAGAGCGGCGGCAGAAAGCATGCGCGGATTGTCTCCGCAAATGTGATGCGGCGCATAGCGTTCCCGTTAGAAATTCGCTTGATTTGCCGAAGCAGCCGTCGCGCGGTTTACGCCTTCGCGGTGCTCGCGCCCGGGAAGGGGATCGACGGTCCGCGCATGATGGATTCGCACGCTGCGGCAAGTTGGTCGGCGCAGCGCGCTGACGCAAATCCAGCAGCCGTTCGAACCGCGGCTTCGGCACCCACGGCTTCGGCAGCGGCGGGGTCCAGCATGGCCTTGGTTAATTGTGCGGTCCACTCACGCGCGTCGCGCTCTTGCACGACCAGTGCGGTGACGCCGTCAATCAGGTGGTCGGCAAATGGATCATCCATCGCTACCACGGTTCTGCCAAGCCCCATCGCTTCCAAGACGACGGATCGAACGCCATGAATTGCTTCCGGCAGCGCAAACACGCCGCAAGCAAGCGCCAATGGTCGCACCATTTCCAGGCGTGATACGCCGTTCAGAACACGTTGCACGCCGAACTCACGAGCCAGCGCCCACAGGCGAGGGTCGTGCCCGGGTGGCAACTCAATGGCCACTTGAAATTCAGGAAGCGCGGGCATGACATCAGCAATGGCGGCAAACACTGCGCGGTATGCCCCAACGTCGCGCCCGGTGCCAGCAATCGCCAGACTTTGTGGGCTTGCAGCAAAGGTATCGCGCCGCGATGGCACCGGAACGCCAAGCGGGAGAACGGTGACCATCTGCTCACCCACAACGCGGGCTGCACGCGCGGCGATCGGTGCCGTGGCGGCGCACACCAAGTCAAGACGACCGGTGTGTCGCTTCAACGCGGTGGCATCAAGCTCATCGGAGGTAGAGATCATGGCAACCAGTCCGGCATCCATGTCATCTGCCAATTCCGCAGCGGCAATGAACGCGCGCGCTCCGAAACTCACAAATATTTCCGGCGGATCGTCCTCAAGCGAACTACTCAGCGCTCCAAGGCGCGAAGGGCGAAAGAGCAGCGAGCTATCAAAGTCAAAGGTTGACGCTGCAATCATTCGGAGCAGCGGGGGCTCATCACGCGCTGGTGGCAGGATGCGGCGAACACGTACGCCATCGCCAGCAAGTGCTACGGCCAGGCGTTGCACTGCAGCAGCGTCCGTCAGGAGGCGTTCGGGATCGACGACGAGCGCGATGTGCATCCAGCCTCCAGTGGTGTAAAGGCGAGCAGCATTTCAGCCGGAATACGCGCAGGTTTGCGAGTGGCTAAATCAACAAGTGCCCAACACGTCGACGCGCTGCACACCACGGCGCCATCACGCGCGCGCACAATGGTGGTGTCGCGCCAACTTGTCACGCGGCTGACTGATCGAATCCACGTGAAGACATGCAACTCGTCACCGGGAAATACTTCGGCGCGGTAGTCCACTTCGTGGCGAGCAACAAACCACATGCGGCCGCTCGCCAAGAGAAGTTCGCGCGTGTGTCCAAGTGAATCGGCGTGCAGTTCGGCAGCGCGATCGATCCAGCGCACGTATTCCACATTGTTGATGTGCGCCACCTCGCGGCTCACGCCATCAGCGGACGGAACCAGCCGCAATCCAAACGGACGCGGGTGTGCAATCGAACTGCCGGTCGGCGGACGCAACGTAACGTCTGGAATAAGTGGCGCGCTGTTCATGCGCGCGTCTCCAGCGCGGGGTCGATGGAGCGCAGGTACGTCCAACTAAAGATGCCAGTGGAGTGGCCGTCACTAAAGCGGATACGAACTGCGTAATTGCCAACCAGTTCGGCGCTGAGCGCGGTCAACGGACCGGTCGCGCGACTGGCCGGCAGGACGGTGAGCGGATTGCGGGCCATTTCCTCGCGCAATACTTTGGCATCGGCGCTGGGACTGCGGCGGCGCAGGTAGGCGATCGGAAAGAACGACTCACGGCCATCGGCCCAGGTGATGGCAAGTCCTATTTCTCGGTCGAGATCAAGGTGCGCCGGTGCAAGCGCAGCCGCGGCGGCTGAGGCTGCGGCCGACGCCGAGGCCAGGGATTCTTCCGGTGATGCGTGGGATTCATCCGCGTGCATTTCTTGATTCTACGGCGCGGGCTGAGCGCCGCCGCTGGCTCTAGACTTCGGATGCGATGAACGTCCCAAACAACAACTCTGCAAACACTGCCGGCAGCGACTCGGCGAAGACCGCACCGCGCACGTCTTCAGCTTCCTCGTCGGCGAACACCGCGCTGCACACACCTGGCGCTATCAATGCTGCCGACCGTCTCCTTGCTCGGATCGAGGCCGCGGGCGCGCCGGTGTGTGTTGGGCTTGATCCGGTGGCGGAGAAACTTCCGGCCATTCTTCGACCGGCTGCTGGTCACGCCGCTGCGGCGATCGCCATCGGCGAATTCTCGCGCGGCGTCATTGATGCAGTGGCGGGGATCGTGCCGGCGGTAAAGATTCAGGCGGCATGCTTTGAGCGGCACGGGCCCGCGGGCGTTGCTGCACTTGCCAGTGTTCTGGAACACGCGCGCACCGTGGATGGTCTTGAAGTGATTCTTGATTTCAAGCGCGGCGATATTGGTATCAGCGCCGAGCATTACGCCGCCAGCGCGCGCGACGCATACCGTTCTGATTGGACCACGGTGAGTGCGTATCTCGGAGCGGATTCACTGACGCCTTTCGTCGGTAACGGTCACGGCGCGTTTGCCTTGGTGCGCACTTCCAATCCTTCGGGTGATGCGGTGCAATCATTGCGATTAGCTGATGGCCGCACGGTGGCCGAAGCGGTGGCGGATCTGATTGCATCGGTCGGCGCGGCTTCGCTCGGAAGCGCAGGATTCAGCGCGCTTGGAGCGGTGGTGGGTGCAACCAAACCAACCGATGCAGCTGCGTTGCGTATTCGCATGCCGCAGCAGATCTTCTTGGTTCCGGGCTTTGGCGCGCAGGGCGGTGGAGTGGATGACGTCTTGCCATGTTTCTGCGCCGATGGTCGCGGTGCGCTGGTGACTGCCAGTCGCTCAGTGATCTACGCGTTCGAGCCAGCGGATCGAGCGTGGCATGAATCGGTGCGCCGTGCTGCTGAGGACCTTCGAACACAGATTGGTTCTGCGCTGGGCGCCCGAGCATGAGTACCCGCACAGTGGGTGCATTGCTTGCGATGGCGCTGCTGTCGCTCTTGGCGGTGCCAGTGATCGCGCGGCGTGCTGAGCAGGCAGTGCCTGCGGGCGCCGCCACGGTGATCATTGTTACGCCGAACAATGAGCAAATTCGCATGGAGTTCGCGGAGGGATTTGCGCGGTGGCATCGTGAGAAGTTTGCGTCGCCCGCACAAGTCATTTGGAACATGCCGGGCGGCGCCACCGAAATCCGCAGGATGCTGGAAGCCAGTGCTACCGCGTCGCTGCGTGATGGAAGTGCTCCGGGCGGCAGCGCTGACTTGCTGTTCGGGGGCGGTAGCTATGACTTTGAACAGTTAACCAAGCCGATCAAGGTGGAAGTGAATGGTGAAGTCCGCAGCACCACCGTGCTCATTCCAATTGACTTTCCTCAGGAATGGCTCGATACGGTGTACGGCCAGAACTCGATCGCGGGTCGCACGCTCTATGACCCCGGCCGCGCGTGGTTTGGTACCGCACTGAGCGCATTTGGAATTGTCTACAACGCAGAGATGTTGCAACGCATGGGCATTGGCTTTCCAACGGAATGGTCGGCGCTTGCTGATCCGCGTTTGCAGGACAGTGTTTCCTTGGTAACGCCCGCGCAATCGGGAAGTATTGCGTCAGCCATGGAGACCATTCTGCTGCGCGAAGGCTGGCAGCGCGGTTGGGCGATCTTGCGGCGCGCTGCTGGAAATGCGCGTTCCATCGCAGCGGGCGGACCACGCACGCCGATGGATGTTGCGCAGGGCGACGCAGCCGAGGGTCTATGCATTGATTTCTACGGTCGCTATCAACAGCAAGCAGTGGCGGACGGTGGGTCGCCCGGGCGGGTTGGATATGTTGACCCCGTTGGAAAGACAGCGATTGACCCGGATCCGGTGGCGATGTTGCGCGGCGCGCCGCACCCAGAAACCGCGCGGCGATTCATTGAGTTTGTCCTTTCACCTGAAGGTCAGCGACTGTGGCAGTATCCCGCCGGTTCCGCAGGCGGACCGCGGCAATATTCCTTGCGTCGCCTGCCGATCAGTCGTGCCGTCTACGCAAACGACATGCCACGATTCGTTGACAAAGTTGATCCCTGGAAGTTGGCGCGCGAGATTCCAAATCCGAATCCACACGTCCGTTCATTCGTGGTGCCGATCTTTGTTGCCATGGCGATGGAGAATCGATCACTCCTACGCACTGCATGGGCGCTGATCGCTGCGCATCCGGAATACCCGCGTGACGGACGGATGTTGCTGGCTTCTGATGCAAAGGATGCCACACTGCGCGCCATGCTTACCGCGTTCGATGCCATGCCGTCGGTGCCCGGTCCCAACGGCACAACCATCGATATTGCGGATGAAACCGCACTTGCTCAAGTGCGTGACGGTTGGATGCGCGGCAAGTGGAAAGATGCTGGCTTATGGGGCGCAAACGAAGTTCCTGCCGATGTCTTACGGCGCATACTTTCTGATGGGTTCAAGGCGAACCTGCAGCGTGTCATTGCCATTTCCAGGAGTAGTGCACCATGACTGCACCACAGCAGATCCAGCCGCCAACCGCATGCATTTTGTCCATTGGTGATGAGCTGGTACTTGGAACCACACTTGATACCAACGGGCGCGTACTTTCCATAGCACTTCGTGAAGCTGGACTTGATGTCATTGAACATCGCACTGTGCGGGATGATCGCGCTGCGATTGTGGATGCATTGCAATCGCTTGCAGGCATTGCGTCAGTGATCATTTCAACTGGTGGCCTTGGTCCAACAGATGATGATTTGACCCGCGATGCACTGAATCAAATCATTGACCACAACGCGGCGCAGGTTGAAGATGCGGTTGCCCGCGCTGATCTTGACACGTGGTTCGCGGGCCGTGGTCGAACCATGGCAGCGATCAATCTTCGGCAAGCCATGCGACCGCGTTCAGCAAAAATCATCCGTAACCGTGAGGGCACTGCGCCCGGACTTGCTGGAACGATCGGCACGTGTCGCGTGTATTGCTTGCCCGGACCGCCGCGTGAAATGATTCCCATGTTGGAGTCCGATGTGTTGCCAGCAGTACGTCCGGCGGGTGCCCCGATGATTGCTAAGCGCACGCTTGGTTCCTTTGGCATTGGTGAAAGTGCGCTTGCCGAATTGCTTGGCGAACGGATGACGCGCGGTCGTGAGCCGGCCGTCGGTACCACGGCAAGTGGGTCAGTGGTTTCCCTTCAGGTGGTGGCGCGCGGCGCGGATGCTTCGGCGCGCGCTGATGCAGAGATGACCGCCTGCATGGCGGCGGTAGCGCCCTATGGATTTGCTGCCGTTGACGCGAGTCTTGCATCGTCCCTGTTGATGGAATGCCGGGCACGTGGACGCACGTTGGCGGTGGCAGAAAGTTGCACTGGTGGGCTGATCGGCAGCATGTTGACCGGGGTGCCTGGCTCAAGTGATGTCTTTCACGGGGGTTGGATTACCTATTCAAACGCCATGAAGGAAGCGCAACTTGGTGTTTCGCCACAGTTGATTGCGCAGCACGGAGCGGTAAGCCAAGAGACGGTCATGGCGATGGCTGAAGGTGCTTGTGCACGTTCGGGCGCGTCGCTTGCCATTTCCGTGAGTGGAGTTGCTGGCCCCGGTGGCGGCTCAGTAGAGAAGCCAGTGGGCACCGTGTGGATCGGTCTGCATGACACGCAACTTGGCACGCGCGCGCGGCGCTTTGTCTTTCCTGGTGAACGCGACATAGTTCGCGACCGTGCCGCCAAGACCGCGTTGCAATTGGCACGCTGGTTACTACGCGGCGAGGACGCGGCCATGATTTGGGAGCGGGCGGGGGAACACGCCAGTACTCGCGCCGGTGTACACGCCGTTACGCCCGATGATTCACACGCCGGTGCGCGCACCGATCACCAACAGAGCAAACGCACCTCATGACCACCGCGCCCACTGTTGATCCACACGCGAAACCAGATCACCCAGTGACTGTATTTGTGGGGATCGGATCAAATATGGGCGACCGAACTGCGCACATGGATCACGCGTTCCGCGCGCTGGCATCCACGGCGGGAATTCGGCTCATGCGGCAATCATCGATTCATGAGACCGCACCCGTTGGACCCCCAGGGCAGGGTCCGTACCTCAATGCGGTATCAGAAATTAGTACGGATCTTTCGCCCCACGGCCTGTTAGCCACGCTCCTTGACATTGAAAGTCAGCGCGGCCGCGACCGCACCCGCGAGGTCCGCTTTGGACCGCGCACACTTGATCTTGACATGCTCATCTGGGACGCGGCGCTGCCCGGGTTTGCGCGCATTGACGCTCCGGGCCTGACGGTGCCACACCCACGGATGCACGAACGATCATTTGTACTGCTTCCTTTGGCGGAACTTGACCCTGAAATTGCGCGCCGCGCAGCCGTGACCCCCGTACACTTTGCTTCCGACTGAGATCATCGGACGTGACCGATGCCAGTCAATTCCCTAGGAAACCTCATGCGCACTTCGCTCATTTCTGGTCTGGTCGGCACTGCATTCATCCTGTCCGCCTCCGTGTGCACCTCTGTGTGCGCCCAGGGCGATATGCCTGCCCCAACCCGCGTGGCTGGCCAAGTTGACCCGATCACCGGCATGCCATCGATGGCACCCAAGTCGATGGCGGTGCCATCCGCGGGATGGACTGACGCTGACAAGACGGACGCAGCCGTGGCGCGCGGAACCGCCGCACTTGAAGCAGCGCAGAAGGCATACCAAGCAGCCAAGACGCTCACCGATCACACGGAACTCACCATCTCCATGCCCGACGGCGAGCAGAACGAAGTGATCGATATGAGTTTCGGCGCCGGTGATGACCTGATGGTGAAGATGGGCAGCCTGCAGATTATTTCAGCGGGAGGCACGGTGTACTTCGTTCCAGATCAGCCGGCGGACAAGTACCTCTCCAGGAAGATTGAGGGCAATGCCAACGCAACCCTCATCGCCATGTTGCCAGGATTCTCCCTGCCCGCACCAGCGTTGGCTATGCGTCAACCTGCTGCTGGTGCCAAGATCACCGATGCGTTTGCAATGGGTGCCAAGGGCGGCGTGACCGTCAAGGGTTTCCGCGAGCGTGACGGCAAGCAGGAAGTGCTCGTCACTGGTCCAGCTGCAGACGGCGTCGTTTCATGCGACCCCAAATCCAGCATGATTTCCGGCTTCAGCATGCTGATGACTCCTGAAGGTCTGCCAGCCAACGTTCGCATTGGTTTCACGGTGAAGTGTGCGCCTTCCACTGCAGCCTTGACCACGCCGATCGCCTTTGATGCGGGTAAGCGCACCAATGTGTCCAAGTTGGAAGACCTGTTCACGCCTCCTGCTGATGAACCAGCTCCCGGTATCACCGTCAAAGACGGCCAGGTGGCTCCGCTGGGCGTGCTCACCATGCTTGATGGAAAGTCGTTGGACCTTGCATCGCTCAAGGGCAAAGTCATCGTCATTGATTTCTGGGCCACCTGGTGTGGACCATGTCGTAAGGGTCTGCCGCTTCTTCAGAAGTTTGCCGACTCAATGAAGGGCAACGATAAGGTTGTTGTATACGCCGTCAATGTGTGGGAACAACAGAAGGGCGAGGAGCTTTCCAAGAAGGTTTCTGAATTCTGGACCAAGCAGGCATTCACCATGAATGTCGCCATGGACACGGAGGCGAAGCTCATCACTCAGTATGGTTTCCAAGGCATTCCTGCGTGCATCATCATTGGCCCAGACGGCATGCTGGTGAGTTCGCATATGGGTTTCGACCCTGACATGGGCAACAAGCTGGCTGCCGATGTGAACAAGGCGCTGGGTATGAAGGGTGCTGAAATGAAGGATGGCACCGCTGCGCCTGAAACCAAGGCTCCTGAAACCAAGGCACCCGGCCTCACCAAGTGATTTCCCTTCCGCAACTGGACGCCGTTCGCGCCGCTGATGCAGTTCGAGCCCGCATCGTTGCAGGTCTCGCGCAGGTCGGCTGCGCGGATGTTCGTGCGGACCGTGCGGGGCGGATGATTTACTCCACGGATGCAAGTCTGTTTCAAATCGATCCGCTCTGCGCAGTGGTTGTTCGCGATATCGACGAAGCTATTCGCGTGGTGCAGTGGTGCGCGGGAGAGGGCATTGCCATCTTGCCGCGTGGTGGCGGAACCAGTCTGAACGGCCAGAGTGTGAACGAGGCGGTCGTCCTTGATCTGGGCGCGCATTGTCGGCAGGTGATTTCCGTGGACGCCGAGCGCGGTCGCGCGTGGGTGGAACCAGGCGTGGTGCTCGACAAGTTCAACACCGACCTTGCGCCGCTCGGTTGGATGTTCGCCCCGGATCCAGCCACCAGTAGTCACAATGCGGTGGGCGGCTGCATCGGCAACAATTCTGCCGGCGCGCACAGCATTATTTACGGCCGTACGGTTGAGAATCTCCACGCACTCGACGTGGTGCTCGCGGATGGAACCGTGCATCGCTTGCAAGAGGGCGCGTGTGATCGTGACCCCGCGCAGCGACGCATTGCCGAAGCCATGCGCGCGGTGCTCTGGCCGATCCGCGATGAAATCCGCGCTCGTTTCCCGCGGATTCTTCGTCACGTAGATGGTTACAACTTTGACTTGTTCTTAGACGGACTTGAGCAATCCACGCCCGGAACCATGGACCGCGTGAACTTGGCGCACCTCGTTTGCGGTTCAGAGGGAACGCTGTGCACGATTGTTGGCGCAGAAGTGAAGTTGGTGCCGACGCCAAAGGCAAAGGGTCTTGCCATCATGGGCTTCGAGTCCGTTGATGCGTCGCTTGCGGCGTTGGACGCCATGCTTGCCACTTGCCCTGCGGCAGTTGAGATGATTGACGATGTCATCATTGACATTGCCCGCGGCAACCGCGAGTACGTCAAGTATGTGGAACTCATGCCGCGCCCTGAAGGTGTTGCGTTGGGCGCGGTGATGTACGTGGAGTATTTCGGGCAGACGCTTGCCGAGGTGGAAGCGAAACTCAGCGCGCTGCGCGAGCGACTTCCAAATCAGCCGATGGAGCAGTACACGGACGCCAAGCGCATGGCGGAAGCCTGGCGTTTGCGTAAAGCCGGCGAGCCGCTCCTGCACGGAGTAAAGGGATTGCGCAGGCCGCTTGGATTTGTAGAGGACACCGCGGTGGACCCTGCCAAGCTTCCCGGATTTATCAAGGAATTCAAGGCAATTCTTGCGGGGCACGGCACGCACGCCAGTTTCTACGCGCATGCAAGCGTTGGTTGCTTGCATATTCGTCCCATGCTTGCGCTCACCGATGTAGGCGATCGTGAACGCGTACTGAAGATCGGCGAAGAAGTGACCGACTTGGTGGTGCGCTACGGTGGTGCTTTGAGCGGCGAGCACGGATCGGGACGATCGCGCACCGCGTTACAACTGCGATACTTTGGTGAGACGGTCTGCAACGCGCTTGCTGAGGTCAAAGCGATTTGGGATCCGGCGGGCATCATGAACCCGGGCATCAAGATTGATGTCACGCGCCGCGCCATGCCCATTGAAGATTTGCGTCTTGCACCGAACGGCGTTCCGGTGCATCCAGAAGCAAAGAACACCTTCTTCACCTATGAGAAGGAAGATGGATTTGGTCACGCGATCGAAATGTGTAACGGAGCAGGGCTTTGCCGACGATTGCAGGGCACGGTCACTATGTGTCCGTCGTATCAGGCAACGCTTGATGAAAGACATTCAACGCGCGGCCGTGGAAATCATTTGCGGCTAGCGATCACCGGACAGTTGGGGGTGAACGCAGCAGGCGGCGGGCACGGCGCTAGCGGCGGGCACCACGCTAACGGCGCGCACAGCACGAACGGCGCATCGCACGCGCACGCCGACTGGAACCAACCCGACGTCCAAGACACACTTTCCCTCTGCCTCAGCTGCAAAGCATGCAAGAGTGAATGTCCGTCAAACGTCGACATCTCCAAGTTGAAAGCCGAATACACCGCGCAGGGCTACGCCGCCGCCGGTCGCGTGCCATTCCGTGCGCGCGCGTTTGGGCGTGTACGCGGCATCAACCGATTGCTTTCGCGCCTGTGGCCGCTTGCCAACCTCGCCAATCGAACCCCGTTTGTGCGCACCGTGCAGAACTGGGTGCTCGGTATCGACACGCGCCGTTCCATGCCGTTGTACGCCGAGGGTCTTGACCGTTGGTACGCGCGTCGCGGCAGCAAGGCAGCACCCGGTGCGCCCGCGGTGGTGCTGTTCCCTGACTGCTTCACCATGTACAACGAGCCGCGCATTGGTCATGCGGCGATCGAATTACTTGAAGCATTCGGATACCGCGTCGTACTGCCAACGCTCGGCTGCTGCGGCCGTTCGCTCATTTCAACCGGCATGCTTGCCGAGGCATCACGCACGTGTCGTGCCACCGCCGAAGGCTTGATGCAAGTGATGGAGCGCGAACACGCCGTCGCCGTAGTCGGCTGCGAGCCAAGCTGCATGAGCGCCATTCGTGACGATTGGCTGGAACTCAAGATGGGCCTTGACGTGAAACAATTGCGCGCATTGGCTGCGCAGAGTTTCATGGTCGAAGAGTTCCTAGAGAAGCAGTGGGACGCGCACCCAACGCGCCCCGCGAAGCCTGCCTTCAACCCCGGCAAGCTTGCCTTGCACGCCCATTGCCATCAGAAGGCATTGTGGGGCGCGGAGTCAAGCGCTGCCATCCTGCGTCGGTACTTCGGCGCGGACCTTGAAGTCTTGCAAACGGGCTGCTGCGGCTTGGCCGGCAGCTTTGGATTTACCGAAGAGCGCTACGACTTCTCCATGAAGATCGCCGAGCAAGCAGTACTCCCAGCCGTCCGCGCCCGCCCCGGCGCCATGGTCTGCGCCCCCGGAACAAGCTGCCGCCATCAGATCCACGACGGAGCAGGGCGCGAGGCGCTGCATCCCGTGGAAGTGTTGCGCCGCGTGTTGGGGTGAGGGGGCGGGTGGGTGGCAATCCGCCACATTGTCGCCAAGCTTTGCTTCCAGCATTCCGTCACTGGACTGATCGCACGGTACCGGCGCTTCACAGATGCCGTCCGTGCGTCCCATTTATCTCACAAACTAACGCTGAACTCAGGATTCACACGGAAAGTCACGCTGTTACTGAGCGATCGGTCTCGAACTCTTCACGACTCGAGCAGCCCAACGGCTGAGAGGCGGTGTCAGCATGTCCTGAGGATGAGGCCGACCGCGGCGAGCCCATGGCCGACTGCACGGTGATCGCCACCGCCGTTGCGTTGCCGCGGCGCATGCACGTGTTGCGCCGGATGTTCCCGCTCCAGGTGGAGCTGCCGGCGGCCGGCGCGGAGGCCCGCGCGGCGGCCGCGTTCCGGGCGGTCCAGGCGCTGGGGGTGGAAGGAACGCCGCGGCTGCGGGACGCGGTGGCGGGGCGGGTGCTGGAGGGAGCCGGGAACCTCGCAATCCCAATGAATGCCGGACAGATTGCGCGGATCGTGGCAGCGAAGGGTTGACTGTACCTCTATCAAGGAGTATAGGTATGGACGATGCCGAGAGGCCCATCCGTTTCCCGGTCGAGCTCGAACAGGCGTTGGAGCACATCCGGCTCCTCGCGCATCGGCGCCATGGCTATCTGGTCGATCGACGCAGCACGCGCCGCGCCATGCGGAAGGCGGCGACCACGCCTGACCTGGTCTGGAACGTGGTCGCCCGGCTTTCGCCCGCGGACTTCCACGAAGGGCCGCGGCGGGATCACCATTGCCTGCACCGCGAGGTCTGGATCTTCTGCCCCACGGTCAACGGCAGGGTCATGTACCTGAAGATTGCGTTCCGGCGCGTACCGGATGGTCCGGAGTCGGCACTCGTGATCTGGTCATTTCACCAACCCCGATTCCCGCTGCAGCCAGGTGACTCATGAGCAAGGTTCAACGATCCAATCTCAGTCTCTTCTGCCCAATTTGCTCAGCAATGCGGGATGCGAAGTTCATCGAGTACGACGAGCACTGCGAGATCCACGGCGTCGAGCTGGCGTACCACGTCACCGCCTACGAGTGCACGACCTGCGGCGACGAGCTGGCAGACCCAGCCGACCCCGACCTCATGCGACCTGTGTACGACGCGTATCGCGCAGTATCGGGCACACTGCCCCCCGAGGAAGTGAAGGCCATCCGCGAGCGCAGCGGCCTGAGCCAGGTGGCGTTCGCCACGATCCTTGGCATGAGCCCGGCCACGATCAACCGCTACGAAATGGGCTCGCCGCTTGCGGTGAAGGAGGACAACCTGATCCGCATGGCAGGGATTCCCAGTGCGATGCGCATGCTGATGCAGCAGCGCGGGCACCTTCTGAAGCCCGGGCAGCGACCGGCGTGATTACGCGCCCCTACATCGGGTGATCGGTGCGCCAGTACCCGACATCCCGTCGTCCACGGTTCAGAATTCCGTAATTTTGCACCGTGATGGCGGAATCTCGCGATCCAGCGTGGTGAGGAATGCAAATATTCCGTACTACTTTGCAAGTCGCGGGCGTACCTGAACGAACACCCGCCGCCACTTGACTCCCAGGAGGAACCCAGACATGCCAACCAGATCTGCCCGCACCAGGCTTCAAGCAGGCTTCACGCTGACCGAGGCGATCACGGCCACCGCCACGGTGCTCATCGTCGTGGCGCTCCTGATCCCGATGTTCGGTAACGGACTCTCCAGGTCCGGGGTGTACATCTCGGCCAACAACCTCCGCCGCATCTCGATGGGTTGCGCGGCCTACGAGGCATCATGGGGTGGCAGGCAATGGTCGAAGCTTGATCTTGCCATGGGGCTGTACAACGGATGCACCCCGTACGCCGCCTCCACCTGTCCGCCTGTGCTGACGCTCGGACAGGGCAACAGCGGCGGACTCTGGGGCTACTGGATCCGCGGCACGCAGAGCCAGTGCAACCTCTACCCAGGCAACTGCAGCAACTGGCCGCTGATCATGCCCATGCCGATCGGTGGGACCACGGGCAACGCAACGAGCGGATTGGGCACGTGGAATCTCATCAATGCCCGAGGAGTGCGCGAATACATCACGTCACGGTTCTACGACCCGGTCTTCTACTCGCCGAACGACGTGCTGCCGTACCAACAGTTGCAGTCAACGCACTTCTCATCCCCGGACGAGTTCACGTACAGCGGGAGCGGGAGCGGGGGGGTCTTCTGGGAGTCGAGCTACAAGCTCAGCCCGGCCGCCCTGTGGGGCGTCGGGGTCTTCCGCCGCCCAAGCGAAGGCGGGTTCCAGGCGCCGGATGATTTCCCTGGCGCCTACCAGACGCCGACGGCATCGGCGGCGACCTATCCATCACTCAAGACGCGGCTGATGGAAGGCCGTTGGTGCCAGAATCCACCGGCGATCACGCATCCTGGCGGCGCCTTTCCAACACCCTACTTCTCCAATGGCGGGCCGGGGTCGACGCCGGTGACGGCATTCTTCGACGGCCACGTCTCGCTCGTTTCCATGTCCACGTTCGCAGCCGACGATGCCGCCGTGACGAAGCAGACCGGCGAAGGTCTGTGGAGCCGCGACACGCCGGTAGGGGCTGGCGGCTTGTACCCACAGTGGGCAATCGGCGACTTCCGGAACTCGTCGCACATCCTCACCACCGGCGGAATTACCGGACGTGATCTCCTCGAATCCCGCTAACCAATCGAGTCTCCTCCACATGCAATCCAAGATTCCATTCCAAGGTGTCGTGCTCCACGGCGTGTCGGCCGGAGTGATCGCTTCGATCTCCACCCTTGCCTCCGCAGACTGGCTGCGCACGGACATTGTGCCGACCAACGTGCAGTCGCAGGGGCTCGTCGGCGCAGCGGTCGCGGTGACCCAGTCGGCGGATGCGGTGTCTGGACCCAACAACGCGGTCGGCGCAGCGCTGTGGGCGGGCGCGCCGCTCGCCACGGCCACTGCCCGTGCCAGCGGCGCCATCGATGCATGGACGTTCAGTGCATACACCCTCCAGTGGTTCCACGCCGGCAAACTGATCAGCGGTACGCCCCAGTCAGGCGCAATGTTCGGCGCGGCATTGGCCTCGACCGGGCCGAAGCTCGTGGTGGGATCGCCGCGATACAGGTTGCCGGGCACTGCCAATGCAGGCACGTACAAGGAACTGGCTGGTACAGCGGAGCTCTTCAGCATCGCGTTGCCGTACTACTCGCCGGCGACCGCCACCTCGGTTGCGCTCACACCGCCCGGTCTGCGCAAGGGCGGCGAGCTCTACGGGTATTCCGTCGCAGCAGCAGACACGGCTTCCAATGGATTCATCGCCCTCGTCGGTTCTCCCGGGTTTGACCTGACAGGCGCGACGGATGCGGGCAAGATCCACGCGTTCCGTCAGTCCGGCACGAGCGCGCCGGAGTACCTCCAGGAGCTCGTGCTCCCCGAGCCCGCCCCCAGCGACCACCTTGGTGCGTCGATTGCGTTCAACGGAACCACGGCATTCGCAGGAGTCGATCGCGCCGGCGGCCAGGTGGCTGCGTTCCCGATCGTCGATGCTTCGTTCGGCGCCCCGACCATGATCGCCGCGCCGGAAGGCATGCAGCACGTTGCCGGCTTCGGACGCGCGCTTGCCGCCGACGGCGGCTTCATTGCAGTGGGCGCGCCGGGCGACTCGGATTACGCGTGGGAAGAGGGGCGCGTCCTCATCTTCGACGCCGCGCCGCCGTACACGTTGCGCAGCGTGGTCGCCTCGCCGTTTCCCGGCGAGTGCGCCGGATTCGGCATCACGGTCTCGCTTCGTCGGGGCACGCTGGTGGTGGGCACGGCGAACGGAACCGAACTCCTGGCAGACGGAGCGGTCGCGGTGTATTCGATCGACTCCGGCACCGGAGCCGCCGTGCAGCAGGCGATCGTGATGGGGCCACCCACGAGCGGGTTCGGCTCGGCAGTCGCCACCAGCGGTGCACACATTGCGCTGGGCGCGCCGACGACGGGCGCTTCGCTCTCGGGGAGTGTCATCGCGCTTTCCAGCGGACCGGCAAGCCGCTCCCCCGACCTGAACGGCGACGGCGTCGTGAACGGCACGGATCTTGGCCTGATGCTGTCGAACTTCCGGGCGTACGTGGGCAGCAATTCGGCCCCGGACCTGAATTACGACGGATCCATCGACGGGGCCGATCTTGCAATCCTGTTGGGCGCCTGGGGAACGAGCGGCTGAACCGGCGCAGGCGGCGCACTACAAGAACCACGCGTGAAGTCGACGGCGGGCGCCGAAAGCGGCACTGCCGCGGCAAGCAGGGCGTGGAGCAACGGCGATGCCATCAGGAGAGATACTGCCCGAGGCCCGCACCGTTGCAACAGGATGCCCCGCGTTCCACGGCAAAATCGCCGAGCTGCTACCACGCGGCCAATGCCTACGTGGCAAGCTTCGCCAGCGCACCTCGATACCGCTTCGTCACGGACCGGCCAGCCAGCATCTGCTTCCGCTGTTCCGTGAAGTGCCACCATGGGCACGGCGCGCCACCGCGGGCTTGGTCGATGGCCGAAAGGAACACGTCGATGCAGCATGGGTCGTGCCGCACGCCGGTGCGCTTGCACAGGCGCTCGTGGAGCTTGAACGCGTCCTGCTTCGCAAGCTGCGCAATGGTGGCAATGCCCAGCACGCGGAAGTCCCCAAGCGTGGCCGGGCCGACATTGGCCAGGTCGGAGAGCGAGGCGGGGCGGCCGATCGCGCGGGATGACTTCTTCATGACGAGCACCTCCTACTGCGGGTCGCGGTACACGTGGGTTGCTTCGCCCACGGGTCAGGCATCCTAATAACGCATGTTGGACCTTGTAGCACCATGCATTTTCGTTTTTCCGTGACGAATCTGCATGGTAAGGTGATGGCATGATCGAACGCCCTTCCCACGTTGCGGCGGTCGAGCGACTGCTCCGGAACTTCCCGGCGGTGGCACTGCTGGGTGCGCGGCAGGTCGGCAAGACGACGCTCGCACGTGCAGTCGCCGAGCGCATGGGAGACCGTGCCCGCTTCCTCGACCTGGAATCCGACCGCGACCTCCAGCTGCTCGTCCAGCCGGAAGCGGTGCTGTCGCCGCTCCGGGGGCTCGTCGTGATCGACGAGGTGCAGCGCATGCCGACGCTCTTCCCGCCGCTGCGTCCGCTGCTGGACCGCCGTCCGCTGCCGGCGCGATTCCTGCTCCTCGCCAGCGCTTCGCCGGAGGTCTCCACGCGCGGCAGCGAGAGCCTGGCGGGCCGCATTGCGTTCCATGACCTCGACGGCCTCGCGCTCGAGGAAGTCGGCGCCGATGCCTGGAGGCGGCTCTGGCTTCGCGGCGGATTCCCACGCTCCTACACCGCGCGTTCCGATGCCGCCAGCATGGGGTGGCGCGAGGCATTCCTGCGCACGTACCTCGAGCGCGACGTGCTCGATGTCGGCCTGCGGATGCCGCCTGCCGAACTGCGGCGGTTCTGGCAGATGCTCGCGCATTGGCACGGCCAGCGCTGGAATGCATCGGAATTCGCGCGTGCATTCGGCACCTCCGAAGCCACGGTGCGCCGCTGGCTCGAGACGCTCGAGGGGTTCTTCGCCGTGCGCATCCTGCGACCCTGGGCGGCCTCGATCGCCAAGCGGCAGGTGAAGGCGCCGAAGGTCTACGTGCGTGACTGCGGCATGCTGCACGCGGTGCTCGGGGTGGCAACCCCGCAGCAGCTGCGCGAGCGACCACAGGTGGGCGCGTCCTTCGAGGGCTTCGTGATCGAGCAGGCGATCCACGCCACCGGTGCCCGCGCATCGGAGTGCTTCCACTGGGCCACGCCGCAGGGAGCCGAGCTGGACCTGCTGCTGGTGCGCGGCGATCGCCGCATCGGCATCGAGGTCAAGTGCACCGAGGCGCCGACCGTGACGCCGTCCATGACCATCGCCATGAACGACCTGCAGCTCGAGCGCCTCTGGGTGGTCCACCAGGGAACGGATCGCTTCGAGATGCGCCCCGGGATCGAGGCGCTGCCCGTCGGGCAACTGGAGGCCTTGCGGGGCGCGCTGCGGACGGGGACGGTGCGCGTCGCGCAATCGCTCAAGCGCGTCAATGACAAGCACGGCAAGGCACTGAAGCGAATGGGGAAGTGAAAATCCAAATCGGTACCCGGTTACATATGCACCAATTTCCCGACACGCGTTGGGGTCGGTAGGCGCCGCAAGGTGGTAGCGGCGGAAAGGGCATTGATCGCAGCGTCATGGAATTTCCGAGACGGTGCCCCTGAAACCGCCCCGGGTCGATCCCTGACCGGTGCCGGCGAGTGGCAAATCGACAAAATTCCGAGATTCCCCTGAGGCTTCCGGATGCCCTCCCTGTGTCTCATTGCATGCACGACCGCGCCACTCCCCACCACGTCGCCAATCTTGTCGCCCCTGTCCTGGCCGTGGCACTCGCCACCGGCGTCCTTGCAGGTGGCTCTACACCGGGCGACGACTGCGCAATCGCCCTCCCCGCCGTGGTCGGCATGAATGGACCGGTCAACATGTTCAGCATGCTGGGGTCGAGCGACATTCCGGCCAATGGCAGCTGCGCCTACCTGAACTGGACATCCGCCACGCGCGATGCATGGTGGAACTTCACGGCGCCGATCGACGGCGGCAGCCTTTCGCTCGACTTCTGCGCATCGAATTATGACACCTCGGTGGTGATCTACGAGGGAGATTGCGGCGCCCTGACGCGCGTGGCGTGCGATGACGATTCATGCGCGCCCGCTGGCCCGGTTTACCAGTCGAAGATCAGCGACCTGCCCGTGTCCGGCGGCGACGTCTACATCCGTGTCGGTGGCTACGGCGGCGCGGCCGGCAACGCGGCGTTCGTCATGGGATTCGTTCCATTCGGTTCCGTCCGCGCATGGGGGGACGCGTCTGCCGTGAGTTCCTTGCCTGCAGACCTTGGCCCGGTGATTGCGGTGGCGGCTGGGTCTAGCCATGCCCTCGCCATCAGGTCGGACGGCACCGTGCGCGCGTGGGGATTCAACTGCTGCGGGCAGACCAACGTGCCGGCCGACCTTGGGCCGGTCAAGGCCATTGCTGCCGAAGGTTGGCAATCGATGGCACTCCGGCGCGATGGCGTGGTGCGCGCGTGGGGCTTCAATTCCTATGGCCAGTCGAACGTGCCGAGCGACCTTGGACCGGTCACGGCCATCTCCTCGGGAGGCGAGTTCTCCTCGGCATTGACCGCCGCCGGGGCTGTGCGCGTGTGGGGAACATCGTACGACGGCGTGCAGGCGATTCCCGCCGGGATGGGTGCGGTGCGTGCCATCTCGGCCGGCAGCTACCACATGCTCGCGATCCGCAGCGACGGCACCGTCGCCGCCTGGGGCGGCAATGGCTACGGGCAGACGAACGTGCCGGTGGGACTTGGCCCGGTCACTGCCGTTGCCGCCGGCACCGGGCACTCGTTGGCATTGATGCCGGACGGATCGGTGCGCGGATGGGGAAGCAACAACTATGGCCAGATCACCCCACCGGCCTTGCTCGGTCCTGTCACGAAGATTGCGGCCAATGGCGCAGTGAACGCCTCGGTGGACGCGCGTGGCCGGGTTTGCAGGTGGGGGAAGTTCGTCCACGAGGCATGGGGCGGTGGTACCGTCGTCACGCCGACACCGAACGATCTTGGTCCCGCCGTGGACGTCTCGATCTCCGAGGCATTCTGCATTGCGGTGACGCTCACAAACCCCTGCAGCGGAGACCTTGACCTGTCGGGTGGCGTGGACGGTGCTGACCTCGGGGTGCTCCTCAGCAGCTGGGGGCCGGCGCCCGCGGGCGCGTCGACCGACGTGAACCACGACGGCGTAGTCGACGGTGCGGACCTCGGTGCCATGCTGGCGAATTGGGGCGGATGCAGGTGAGCGAGTTGCCGATGGCGGAGACCTTGAGCGCGGGCATGCAAGTGTTACGACGTATGTAAAATCAATGCGAAACGGTTGGTTTTGCCAATTCACGCCGTGAATAGATATCATTCACGCCATGAATAGTCACGCCCTGCCCCGCCTCGCCGCTTCCGCGCTTGCACTCCACCTGCGCACGATGCCGGTGACCGTGCTCAGCGGTGCGAGGCAGACGGGCAAGAGCACGCTGGCACACCTGGCCGGCGATCCGCAACGGCTCTTCATGACGCTCGACGATGCATCGGTGCTGGTGACGCGCGCCAGTAGCTCGCTCTCATCGGGCTTGCCTGGCACGATGGCTGCCGCGCCGCTCTTGCCGCCCTTGAGCGCGCCATCGCGCTTGTCGAGGCGCAGACCGGCCTTGCGACTGGAGGCATCCGGACCGTGGCACTGGAAGCAGTGCGCAGCCAGGACGGGCGCGATGTCCCGGGTGAAGTCGACCGTGGGCGTAGAAAGCGGCGCCGACTTCGGTGTGTCGACTCCTCCGCGCGTACCTATTCCGCCTGCAGCACCACCCACGGCAACCGCCGCGGCAAGCAGAGCCTGGAGTAACGGTGAGGGCATCATGGGAGTGATACTGCCCGAGCGTGGCTGCGTTGCAACCGTATCTACTGGACGTCTCCACGATCATGTAAATTACTACTTGCAATAACCATTTTTGATGGTCTTATAGTTACATGATCGACCGAATCCACATCACGTCTCAGATTCGGGTTGCCCGTCGGCGCATGTCGTTCCCGCGCGCTTGGTTGTCCGTTGCCGCCGCCGCCGTCACGGTCGCCTTTATGACTTCCAATGCGCAGGGGCAGTGCGCCGGCGACATGAATGGCGATCACCAAGTGAATGGCATGGACCTCGCAGTACTGCTCAGCCAGTGGGATACGAATGGCACTGCCGATATTGACAATAGCGGTGTTGTGAACGGGGGAGACCTCGCGCTACTGCTGGGTCAGTGGGGCATGTGCTCGAACGGAAACCTGACCAACACCACGCTCTCGATCACCCAAACCTGGGCGCAGCAGCCGAGCGGTTTCGTCCGGACGGCGGCCGTTCTCGTCCCTACGGGTACGGGACCATTTCCAGTGGTAATCATGCTGCACGGAAACGGAGGGAACTCCAGTTTCATCAACTCGATGGGGACCACCCTGAACAGCGCGATCCGCGTGGCTCCCAACGGATACTCGACGAGCTGGAACGTCGACAGCGAAGTCTCGAAGGCGCCCGATGTCGCGTTCATTCGTGAGCTCATTGCGCTGCTCAAGACCTACGACAACGTGGACGCGGGGCGGATCTCGATCTACGGAAGTTCCAACGGCGCAGGCATGACCAATCGGCTCTTGATCGAGCTCGATGGCACTACCTTCCAGCGGGCAGCCTGTCGCGTGTCCCAAATGATCACCAAGATGCACCACGACGGATCGTTCTGGTTCAACGCATCGGGAAACAACACCTACGACCAGCAAATCACTCCGGCGAACACGCGCAGAATCATCTCGATCAGCGGCACGGTCGATCCGACCGTCCCCTACACGGGAGGCTCAGGCGTCGGTACCACCTTCATGCACTGTCAAGAGAGCATCTACCGCTTTGCGCAGGCGATGGGTGAAACTAGCCCACAATTGACCGATGCCGCGGGCGTCCCCGGGAACGGCGCAAACGGCTACTCGGCGCCCTTCGTGAAGTACTCCTACCGCAACGGGCAGGTGGTCCACTACAAGCTCGTCGGTGGCAATCACGGGCTGGCGGTCAACGGCAGCAACGCGTATGCGACCGAGGCGAACGAGTTGATCGCTTCGTTCCTGCTGCAGTAGCAAGGGAGTTTGCGTCACACGAATCCGCCAGCCACGCCGCTAGCTCCGTCTCTCTCACTTCACCCGCAGCGAGTCCGATGAACATCGTGTACGCCTCAAGCTCCGGTGCTTCAACGACGTAGCCGTTCATTTCCAAGAACACAAACGTAGCGATCATGGCGGTCCGCTCGTTTCCGTCATTGAACGCATGGTTCATAGCCAGGCCAAACGCGAGCGACGCAGCGAGTTCAATGATCGAAGCCTCTGGCTCGTAGTTGGACTTATGCACGCAGCGATGCAGCGCCGACTGCAGCAGTCCCTCATCGCGGATGCCGTCGATGCCACCGTGCTCAGAAAGCGACTCGCGGTGCAACACCACTACTGCGTCGCGCGACAGGAACCGCAGGGCAGACTTTGCGGCGGTCATTCAGCCAACTTCCGAAGGGCGCTTCGGTAGCGCTTCATCACCGACCGACCGATGGTCAGTTGCTCGTCCAAGGCTGGGTCGAACGGCGACAACTCAATGCCCCGCGGCGTGACGAGCACGTGCAGGTGATCCCCCTTCTGGATGCCAAGGTGCGCAGCGAGTTCCTTGGGCAGAATCAACCCGAGGGAGTTGCCAATAGCGGTCACTTTTAGGGCGGACATGACTATATTATAACATTCGTTAAACCACTGGCAACACTTTCCTTCGGCGATTTCGAAGCGCCAGAGCACCTCCTGTCTGTCCGGGCTGGCTCGCCGCCAGCTCGCCTCACACCGACCGTCGCCGCGGGCGTCGCGCGAGCGCGGCTGCGAGCCATGCGGCGCTCGGTCCGGGGATCCGGACCACGTCCAGACCAAACCGGTAGCTGCTCACCTGCGAGTTGTCCAGTTCCATGATCCACAGCGTGTAGGTTCCGGCCCCCAACGGAGGCATGAATCCGACAGAGCCCGGCGAGCCTGCCATCGTGGGAAGCAGGTCCGAGCCAATGCTCGAACTTCCAAAGTGCGCCCATCCAAGAAGCGGCGAATTGACGTTCGACCAGTCCCAGGGGATCGTCACCACCGGCCCGGCCTGCATACCGACAAACGAGAACGCACCCCCCACGTAGGCGTCTTGCACGAGGAACCGCGTGAGCACGTGTCCGACCGGCACGGTGAACTGCACGTAGTCAAGATCGTGCATTTCCGGCACCAGCGACTGACCGGAGAATCCGGCGATTACGTTCATGCCCGTCTCGAGCGTCACCGCGGTCGGCGCCACGCGATCGTCGGAGAAATCCCCGAACGTCGCCTCGTCGAGGACGATCCCCGCCCGCGCCTGCGTTTGTGGAAGAGTCGCCCCAAGGACGGCACCGAGGGCGAGAAGAAACGTGGAGGGCATGAGAGTCTTCACACGGGGAATTATTCTCCACGCTAATGAAGAAGCCGCACGGGTTGCGTCAGGATCCGGCGAAGTTTCGCCCGGCCTCGCTGGTTGCACGAGCCGTGGCCGTCGCAGCTAAAGCCTGACTAACGCTCCATCCCGGTGCAGACACCTGCCCGAAACATGCGTGAAACTACAGGGGTAGCCCATGTGGGTTACCCCTGTTCACTTGAATGTTTCAGACGCTTCGCCTCTTCATACACCGCAGCAGGTGGACCGCGCAGATCCCAGACCAGGCCGCACCAAGACAGCGCCGTCAAACCATAGTGAGTCAGGTCAATCTCCCACCAATAGAAACCCTGGCGCTCGGAGCCTGGATAGCGGTGATGATTGTTGTGCCATCCCTCGCCCATGGTGATTAACGCGAGCGTCAAACTATTGCGACTGTCATCGGTGGTCTTGAAGCGTCTGCTGCCAATCAGATGCGTCAACGAGTTGATGCAAAATGTTGCGTGGTAGGTCAGCACTGTGCTGACAAAGAATCCCCAGATAAGCATCTGAAACCCGGTGGTACCGAGACTCGGAAACAACGCGTTCAGCGCTACTCCCAGAAAGAACGTAGCCACACCGAGCGAAACTGGTGCAATATGGTGATGATCATTCAACCAACGCAACTCAGGAAACTTCGCCAAATCCTTTACCGCGTCGGTATCTGTATCAAGATGTTTGGGCGAAAGCACCCAGCCAACATGTGACCACCACAAACCACTCACGATCGGGGAGTGCAGATCTTCAGGTTTATCGGAGTGACGGTGATGATGACGGTGATGCGCAGCCCACCAAAGCGGTCCCTTTTGAGCAGCGCTTGCGCCTACAAATGCCATGACGAATTGAAACACTCGGCCAGTTTTATAACTGCGGTGCGAGAAGTACCGGTGGTATCCCCCGGTAATTGCAAACATGCGAATGAAGTAAAGCGCCATGCAAACCGAAACCGCTACCCAGGAAACGCCGGTTACGAATATGAACAAGCACATCAGGTGCACAGTTGCGAACACCACCGCACTTATAACGTTCGAAATACTGGTCTTCTGCGCGGTGGTGTCTATGGTCATAGCAATACTGTGTTGAAACGATGCCGCCACTGGAACGAGCCCAGGGTGCGGCAAAGGAGTGTAGGAGCGTCGTTGTCTGGTCTTCCAACAATAGACACTTCAGCGCTAACTTTTCGTCATCATTGTGACCAGATGCTTGTTGCGAGGTGGAGTGGGCTTGTGCGCAGATACATGGTTGCATGGCAGCGTCACGTAGTTACACTTTTCCAGCACATGCACCATGCACAAAAATCCATCGGTTTACGAATGACCCGGACGGCCATACTGATCGGATTGGTCAGTGCCAACCTGGGCTGGGTAGCCACCGACCCGGTGGATGAGGTGAATATCTTTCTTGGTACGGACTGGGATAGACGCTTAGACCTGACCACCAGCGCGCAATGCACGCCAGCAGCGATCCGCCCGTTTGGCATGATCTCCCCAGGGCCGTTTAACGAGCAGTACACCAACAGCGGATATTCCCACGCAAAGAAATCGCTGATCGGTTTCAACCACACACACCTCTCCGGAGTGGGCGTTGGGTCCTATGGGTTGATCACGCTGTTGCCTGTCACAGGAGACAAGGGATTGGGCACGGTAGTGACCAGCCCTCCTGAGAAGCGCTCCGCTGAGCCTGGGTATTTCAAAGCTGAGTTGGAAGAGGACAAGATCACGGCAGAGATGACCTGCACGAAGCGGGCCGCCATTCATCGCTACACCTATCCGGCGGACGCTAAGAATCGTCGCGTGCTGCTTGATCTGAGTCGGGCTATTTTCAACGACAGTAAAGGAAAGAAACCCGAGGTCTTCGACGGAGAGGTTTCTCTTGTGGGCGATCGAGCCCTGCAGGGTGTGGCCCACACCACCTCTTGGAGTGAGCACCGGACCTGGTTCTATATTGAATTCAATAAGCCGTTCACCTTTGAAAAACTGGACAGTAAGGGCGGGATTGTTCAGTTTGCCAAGGATGATGGCTCCCCGGTGCTCGTGAAGGTGGGCATCTCTTACGTGAGTGAACAGAACGCCCGTGAAAATCTCCAAGCAGAGATTCCCGGTTGGGATTTCGATGCCGTGCGAGCTGATTCCCGCAAGGATTGGAATGACAGACTCTCAAAGCTCATGGTTGAGGGAGGCACGAAAGACCAGCGGGTGATTTTCCACACCGCGCATTACCACGCGCTCTTCCATCCGCAGCTCGCGAGCGATATCAACGGGGAATACCGCGGGCTTGACGGAAATGTCCACAAGACGGACGGCCACCAACACTACTCCGTTCTTTCAACATGGGATACCTTCCGTGCAGCGCATCCGCTCTACACGATCGTTGAGCCAGAGCTGCAGCTTGATGTCATCAAGACGATGATCGACGATTACAAGGACTCCGGTTGGGGACCTCGCTGGAAATTGGCCTACAAGGAGGTCTTCTGCATGCCCGGCACGTGGTGCGATGTGATCATCCCTGATGCTTACATCAAGGGCATCCGCGGGTTTGACACCGAGGCCGCATGGGCACTGATGGAGAAGAACGCGACAGTCGATGGGCGGCGCGCCAATGTGGAGGAGTACATCAAGTTGGGCTATGTGCCGTCGCCCAGTCACTGGGGAGTCACGCACACGTTGGAGAGCGCGTACCTGGACTTTTCGATGGCGCGTTTCGCCGAGGCCGTAGGTAAGAAAGAAAAGGCAGCGGAGTATGACCGTCGCGCGCTTGGTTACCGCAATCTTTGGGAACCCAAGTCGCAATTCCTGCGCGGGAAGGACAAGGATGGAAATTGGTCGCAGGCCGACACTTTCAGTCCATTCAAATGGGACGGGAAGGGCAACGACGACTATTGCGAGGGCAATGCCTGGCAGTGGCTTTGGCATGTCATGCAAGACACCCAAGGGTTGATCGACCTGTTTGGTGGTGATGCGAACACTGCCAAGCGACTTGATGAGTTTTTCACGGTGCAGGGCGGCAACGCGACCGGTTGGCAGGAGGGCGCCAAGAACTTCGGCCAGTATTGGCACGGCAATGAGCCAAACAACCACGCGATCTACTGCTACAACTTTGTCGGCCAACCGTACAAGGCAGCGGAGTTGATACGTCGGGTCTTGGAACTCGAATACACCAACGACACCCAAGGGATCAGTGGCAACGAGGACGCTGGGCAGATGTCGGCGTGGTACGTCTTCAGTGCGCTCGGTTTCTACCCATACACCCACGCGGTTCCCCAGTATGCCATTGGAACCCCGCTGTTCGACAAGGCGACGCTGAAACTTCCGGGCGGCACGGTCGTCATGACCGCCAAGAACAACTCAGCAGAAAACAAGTACATCCAGTCGGTGACCATCAACGGCAAGCCATGGGACAAGAGCTGGCTTTCGCATGAAGTGCTGCAGTCGGGCGGCACCATTGAGTTTGTCATGGGTCCAAAGCCATCGGCATGGGGCACGGCTCCAGAATCGCGTCCATTCTCGATGACACCTGCCGCTAAAAAGTAGCGTGGAGATATCGCGCTCTCCAAGGCCGTCGGTGTGATGGCAACACCTGCGCTCACCCGCGCTGCGATTTTCTTGTAGAAATATGAAACGAAGCCTGTGAGCCATGTGACCCTCGCCCCGAGGCACATGAATCCCGCATTGTTTAAAGCGATAGACACACATTCATGAAGCAACTACTACTGGTCGCATTATCGCTTCTGCCTCTGACATACCAATCCTTTTGCCAGCAACTCTCGCCGGTCGATCAGGTCAACACGCTGATGGGGTCCGACTCGGAGTTCAAGCTTTCAAGCGGGAACACCTATCCAGCGATTGCGCTGCCATGGGGAATGAATTTCTGGACCCCACAAACCGGAAAGATCGGCGACGGGTGGGTCTATTCATATCACGCTTATAAAATTCAAGGGTTCAAGCAAACGCATCAGCCCAGCCCGTGGATCAATGATTACGGTCAGTTTTCGATCTTCCCCCTTACCGGCGAACTGAAGATTGCCGGCGAAGATCGTGCGAGTTGGTTCTCGCACAAAGCGGAAACCGCTCGCCCGCACTATTACAGCGTCTACCTTGCGGATTACGACGTCACAGCCGAAGTTACGCCCACTGAGCGCGCAGCCATCTTCCGGTTCACATTCCCGGAAAACGAAAAGTCGTGGATCATCATTGACGCCTTTGATAACGGCTCGTACGTCAAAGTGATTCCCTCTGAAAATAAGGTGATCGGTTACACCACGCGCAACAGTGGCGGGGTGCCGGCGAATTTCAAGAACTACTTTGTCATTCAGTTTGATAAGCCCTTCGCCGAGAGTCCCGTGTGGAGCAACGACAAGGTTGTCGTTGGGAAATCGGAACTGACCGACAACCATGTGGGCGCAGCCGTCAGGTTTGCCACAAAAAAAGGCGAACGGATCCATGCACGGGTCGCTTCGTCATTCATTAGTTTCGATCAAGCCGAATTGAACCTCAAGGAACTGGGGCAAAGCAATTTCGATCAGGTTTGCCAGTCTGGCAAAGACATCTGGAACAACGAACTATCGCGCATTGCAGTGGAAGGCGGAACCTCTAATCAGGTGAAGACTTTCTATTCGTGCTTCTACCGAACGCTGTTGTTTCCGCGCAAGTTCTATGAGTTCAACAAGGACGGCGCCATGGTGCATTACAGCCCGTACAACGGACAGGTATTGCCCGGCCCCATGTTCACGGACAATGGCTTCTGGGACACCTTTCGTGCCGTCTTCCCGTTCTTCAACCTGATGTACCCAAGCCTGAATGCGCAAATCCAAGAGGGTTTGGTGAACGCCTACAAGGAAAGCGGATTCCTTCCGGAGTGGGCAAGTCCCGGCCATCGTGATTGCATGATTGGCTCCAACTCCGCCACGTTGATTGCCGATGCGTACTTGAAGGGTGCCCGCGGATACGACATCAACACGCTGTACGAAGCAGTTGTCAAGAACAGCACCACCGAAGGCCCACTCAGTTCCGTTGGCCGCAAGGGAGCTGATTACTACAACCGGCTCGGCTACGTTCCGTACGACGTCAAGATCAACGAAAACACCGCTCGTACCCTTGAATATGCGTTTGCCGACTGGACGATTTACAAACTGGCGAAAGAACTGAAGCGGCCGCAAGCGGAAATCGATTTGTTCTTGAAGCGGAGTCGTAATTACCGCAATGTGTTTGACCCGGAAACCAAGTTGATGCGCGGGAAGAACCAGGACGGGACTTTCCAGACCCCATTCAATCCGTTCAAGTGGGGCGATGCGTTCACTGAGGGAAACAGCTGGCACTACACCTGGTCCGTGCTGCACGACATTCAGGGGTTAGTGAATCTGATGGGCGGCAAGGAAGAGTTTGCCCGCATGCTTGATACGGTCTTTGTGGTTCCGCCCATCTTTGATGATTCGTATTACGGGCAAGTGATTCACGAAATCCGCGAAATGCAGATCATGAACATGGGCAATTACGCCCACGGTAATCAGCCCATTCAGCACATGATTTACCTGTACAACTACGCCGGTCAGCCATGGAAGGCGCAGAAGTGGGTGCGCGAAGTGATGAACCGGTTGTATGCCCCAACGCCGGACGGCTATTGCGGCGACGAAGACAACGGACAGACCTCGGCCTGGTATGTCTTCTCTGCCATGGGCTTCTATCCGGTCACTCCTGGGGCGGATCAGTATGTCTTGGGTGCGCCGCTCTTCAAGAAAGTGACCGTGAAGCTCCAAAATGGCAAGCAAGTGACTTTGAACGCTCCTGACAACAGTGCCGACAACAAGTACATTCAGTCGATGACTGTGAACGGAGCCGAATACAGCAAGAATTGGCTGAGCTTTTCTGACTTGATGAAGGGCGCCACCATCGACTTCAAGATGGGCGATCAGCCAAACATGAAACGCGGAATTGACGACAAGGACGTTCCTTATTCGTTGACCAATGAGGTCACGGAGTAGGCCCCCAATCGCACTTGGAAGTTGCGCTCGAATTTTCTTATAGACAGGAATCACCGTAATGATGAATGCCCCCGCCCGCACTGACAATCGTTTCGCTTTCATGACCGTCACTGCGCTGTTCTTCATGTGGGGGTTCATTTCCTGCATGAACGATCTGCTGATCCCGAAGTTCAAGGCAGACTTCAACCTCACGCAGTTTCAGGCGAACCTTGTGCAGTTTGCATTCTTCGGCGCCTACTTCCTGGTGTCCCTTGCCTACTTCCTGATCTCTGCAGCCAAGGGTGATCCCATCAACAAGATTGGTTACAAGAACGGTCTTGTACTTGGGCTCGTCATCGCTGGAATCGGTTGCTTGCTCTTCTATCCAGCGGCGGAGACCAAGCAGTATGTGTTGTTCCTTGGAGCACTCATCGTTCTCGGCTCTGGAATCACCATCATTCAGATCGCGGCGAATCCCTACGTCACCATTCTCGGCCCGGAGGCAACCGCTCCATCGCGGCTCAATCTCTCGCAAGGCCTGAACTCGCTTGGCTACGTGATCACCCCGCTCGTTGGCGGCGTCCTTCTCTTTGGATCGAAGGAGCTTTACACCAGCGCTGGCGGCGTCGATGCGGTCAAAGTCCCCTATGTTGGTCTTGGCATCGCGTTCATCCTGCTTGCGGTTGTGTTCAAACTGATCTCGCTGCCCAACTTCCGCCAAGAAGGCAAGGTTGAGGCAGGCGTGAAGGTGTTCCGCCACAAGCACTTCGTTTGGGGATGGCTCGCCATCTTCTTCTACGTCGGCAGCGAAGTGACCGTTGGCAGCATCCTGATCAACTACCTGAACGACCCGAGCGTGATGGGCATGCCAGAGGAGACTTCGGCAAAGTACCTCTCGTTCTACTGGGGCGGCACGATGATCGGTCGCCTCATGGGTGCGATCTCCCTGAGTGGCATCCAGCAATCCCGCAAGTATGTGTTTATGGTACTCGCAGCAGTCGGCGCGACTGCCGTGATCTTCGCCAACGCAACCTTCAAGGAAAGCCTGACCCACGGTCATTACATTGATCCGGCGACGATCCTTCCCTACGTCGGAATGGTTGCTCTCAGCTTCGCCTTCTTCGTTCTTGGCAAATCCAACCCAGGAAAGATGGTTGGACTGTTCGCCTTGGTCGCGATGGGTCTCACCGCACTCTCCATGGGCGCGAAGGGTGAATTTGCCCTCTGGTCGATCATCGGCATCGGCTTGTTCAATTCGATCATGTGGTCGAACATCTTCAGTCTCTCGATCCGTGGTCTTGGTAAAGACACCAGCCAGGGCAGTTCACTGTTGGTCATGATGATCGTTGGCGGGGCAATCATGCCACTCATCCAAGGCGCCTTGATGGATGCCTTTGGTGTGCGAACGTCACTTGCAATCGTGTTGGTGGGCTATGCCTACCTCGTGTTCTTCGGCTTCTATGGAGCCCAAGCTGACGAGGCAACTGGCGATGTGGCACGGCAATGAGCGCTGGCACCTGATGATCCGTACCTGAACACCGTCTCAGCAGTGTGAACGTTCTATGGACTTAGCTTCGGACTCCAGAATCGTCATGACGCTCGATGCGGGCGGCACGAACCTGCGCTTTTCTGCGCTGCGCGGGGGTACTCCCGTTTCGGAGACGGTATCGCTGCCATCGAATGGTGATGACTTAGAGAGATGCCTCGCCAACATTGTGGACGGCTTCAACCGAGTGAAGGCACTCTGTCCGCAGCCACCGTCTGCGATCAGTTTCGCCTTCCCCGGACCGGCTGACTATCCGAACGGCATCATTGGCGATCTTGGCAACCTTCCCGGATTCCGTGGCGGGGTGGCGCTTGGTCCGATGCTTGAGGAGAAGTTCGGCATCCCAGTGTTCATGAATAACGATGGCGACCTCTTTGTCTACGGCGAGGCGATCGGTGGTCTTCTTCCTCATGTCAACGGATTGCTTGAGAAAGCCGGCAGTCCAAAGCGTTACAAGAATCTCTTTGGAGTCACCCTCGGCACTGGCTTCGGCGGCGGCATCGTTCGTAACGGTGAAATCTTGCTCGGCGACAATTCGGTTGCGGGCGAAGTGTGGCTACTGCGAAACAAGTTCCATCCGACCATGAATGCGGAAGAGGGCGCCTGCATCCGCGCCGTGCGCCGCGTCTATTCGGAGCTCACCGGCACGGCCTTCGATCAAGTCTCCGAGCCGAAAGACCTCTTTGAAATCGCCAACGGCAACCTGGTTGGCAACCAAGCCGCGGCCCGCGAAGCATTCCGTCGCCTCGGCGAATCTGCGGGCGATGCAGTCGGCAGTGCGCTCACACTGATTGATGGCCTCGCCGTGATCGGCGGTGGTGTTTCCGGTGCGTGGCCGCTGTTCCTGCCAGCACTCGTCGAAGAACTGAATAGCACCTACACCAGCCCCGCCGGAAACACATTCCGTCGCCTGATTCCCGCCGCCTTCAATCTCGAAGACCCGGTTCAGTTGGAAACATTTCTCAAGGGTGAAACCCGCACCATCAAGGTGCCAGGTAGCGACCGAAGCCTTGCGTACGACCCACTCTTGCGCGTCGGCGTCGGCATGTCACGCCTTGGAACAAGCCAGGCTGTCGCCATCGGCGCCTACGCCTTCGCCTTGCAGAAGCTTGGACCTATTTAGCGCTACTGGTAACCGACACCTCAGCGCGTGGGGCGATCGCTCTACTTCGCCGGAACCACCGTAGTCATCGAAGACTCCGCACGCTGCAGAACCATCTGCAGCTGGTCGGGCCGATACGCAAGCGCGCCCACAAAGGGGCGGGCGTTCACCAACATCACCATCATGCAGACGGAGATGGCCAGGGTCACGATGGTCAGCGCCAAGAGACGCGCGCGCGTGGATTCCGCATGCAGCACGCCGAACGTGAACATGGCGAGCATGCCCAAGAAGATCAGCACAGTCCAACGTGTGGGCGCCATGTGGGCGAGCCCGGTGTTGATGCGCAGATCGCGCGACTCCTCGGCGCGACGCAGGGCACTGCTCATGTCAACGTCGCCGGATGCGCGCACCAAGACTCGGAGTCGATCCAATTCGTCGGGTCGGGAGCTGCTAGCCGTCCAGTGCGCAAGCTTGGGCCATTCAACATTGATGAGGTTGGATGCGTAGTTCGCCACGGCCAGGCGCAGCGGATCCCCGGAGGCAGGGGCAAGCCCGTCAGTATCGTCCAAGATGGCAGTCAGCGCAGTGGCCTCGTCGATGATCGCCTTACCCACGCGCTCATGGCGCTCCCAGATCCACACCGCGTTGAAGGAGACGAACAGACCCAGCGCCAGCGCCACCAGCGCCGGGACCTCGGAATGGATGGCGCCAAAGCGATGTCCGTCGCGTCCGCACAGGCGCGGAATCACCACCACATGAACCACGATGGCGAGCGTCCCCCAGAAACTCAGCAGCAACGCAGCGACTGCGATGATCGGGAGCGGGAGCACGTAGTCGTTGAAGAAGTGCAGCGCAGGCATAGTTTGACGATACCGCCACGAAGGGTGATAAACACTCCCCGCGCTCCTCGGCCACGACCGACATCCCGCAGATTGCCGCCCCTAGCGCCGTTCAGTATGAGCACTCGACGAACGGTCGATTCAATCAAAGTGATAATCATTAAGCAAAAATGCGCGAACTCCACATATTGACCCCACGTCGTCCGCGGGTTTAACGTCGCCCATGGGCACTAGTAGTTATTTTCGGCGCTGGCGCGGAATATTCGCCGGACGCTGGTGCCACCTGGTTGCCGCTTCTGACCCCAGAGGGCGCGCGATTCCAAGCGGCGATGTGCGTGGTGCGGTGAGCGAGACCAGGCTTAGTGTGGTACTGCGCCAAAGGCGCGCAGATATTCGGCAAGCGGATTTGCGAGCAACCAGGGTGCTACACCAATCAGCACCAGCAGTCCAAAAGTTGCAATCACCACGTATCGCTCTGGTTGGCGCAGATCGCCAGCCAGGGATGTGGCGGGTGGACCCAAAAAGATCTTTGCGAATGTGGCGAGCGATGCAACCGCAAGCAGTGCCGCCGCCACGATCATGATGAGTGAACCCACCACGCTTTCTTCCCAAAGCGCATGAAGCAAGAGATCGTCTGCAATGAAACCTGCCGTGCCTGGCATTCCAACACCAGAGGCCGCAAATAAGAGAAATGCAGCTGCTAAACGTGGCATGCCCCAGATTCTTCCGCCTTGGTCTTTCAGTAAAACGCGCCCGCAGCGATCTTCGACCGCCGCCACCATGGCACCAAGTCCTCCCATGGCTAACGCAAGCGTGACAGTCACTAGAAGGGCGGCCGCACTGTGTCCATGTCCCGCCGCGCCGAGTGCGGCGATCAACATTCCGCCGTGCATGGCAACTACGCATCGGTAAAATCCGCGCAGGTTCACCTGTACAAGCGCGGTGATGGCGGGCAATAAAGCAAGCACTGCACCAAGTCGTACCAATGTGGAGGCCGCATCAAAGGCAAACTCCGTCGGCGCCACAAATCGAAGATAGGCAAACGTTGCCACTATGCATGTTGAGATTTGCTCAGCCATGGCGAGGGGTGATCGATCAATCACTCGAGCCGCAAGCCAATGCAAAGGCCATGCGCCCGAAAGCGTCGCCAACAGCAATACCGCGGCAATCAAATTCAGTACGGGCCATTCGCCAGTCAAAGCAGCCGCCACCGCGAACAGGGTGGACACTATGCACGGCAGCTTTGGCAAGTCCGTTCCCTGGTTTGCAAACAGACCGCGCATCACTAAGAGAACCGCAATCAGGCCAAAGGCAAATGGGCCGGTGCTGCAAAATATGGAGGCAGTTGATAGTGCAAGCGCAACTGCTGCCAGAATGATTCGGAGCAAGCCAACGGGTCGAGATGAAACAATGACTGGCGCAAAAATTCCACCGGCGGCAAGTGCGGCCACAATGTATGGAACACTTTCGGGCGTCATGAATCAACGTCCTTTCCGCCGCCAAAAAGTACGCGCATGCGTCGGTCAAATCTATCAAGCGCGCGTGCAAGCACCAGGAACGGATCAAGTATTGAGTCGATCCGATCATCAAGTCGAAGTCGATGAAGTGCCGCGGCATACACGCGCCGCTCAAGAACTGATTGGGGTTGCGCATCCTCTACAGGCACCGCATGCACGCCGATGCGGTGAGCATCATGAATGGCGTTGGGTGCGCGCAGATATTGCCAAACACGCAACAGCGCGTGCCCACTGATGTGAACAAGCGCGAGCGTGGTAAATCCAAGTGAGATCTCCGCAAGAATGAGACCGACCTGGCAAAGCGTTGCATGTGCCAGCGCACCCTTTGCGTCCGGATCGGTACGCGCCACCGCTGCCGCATAGATAGCCGTACTGATCCCAACGACTGCGCCAACCACTTGAACGACTGGTGAAGCGCTGATGATTGGCGATATGCGCAACATTAAAAACAGCCCGGCGTGAAGGGAAATGCCTCCATAAAACAGCGCACTTGTGGGAGTTGGTCCCTCCATTGCCCTGGGCAACCAACCAGAAAATGGCAACTGCGCGGACTTACCCATCACTGAAAGTAAGAACAGCATCCCGATGGTGGTGGATTCCCACAGTGGTAAATCGATGGAGCCATCCAGCGCATTGATAGTTGTAGAGCCGAGAACTTCATGGACACACACCATTGCCATGAGGAATCCAGCGTCGCAGAGTCGGTATGTGGCGAATGCGCGCAATGATGAGCGCACCGGCTCAGCTCGTTCGTGAAAGAAGCCAATGAACAGCGCTGAGCCAATGCCAATCAATTCCCAACCCGCAAAGAAGATGTCAAGTGCGCCTGCCAGTGCCACCAATTGTGCACCGGTAGCAAATCCACCAAGAACAATGAAGAATCGGAAGTAACCGGCCTCTCGATGCATGTAGGTACGTGAGAAGCGAGCTACTAATAGCGTGAGAAACGCGCACAACAGTGAGAAGACAATTCCCTTGGAGTCGGCCAGAAGCACCGCTGGAATGCGGTATGTCCCAATCTCTAAGAGCGCTCCGTAATCAACAAGTGCTGAAGGCGCGGTGCCAAATACTCCCGTGGCGCCAATTGCAACGAGCGCGCTGAGTACAAGTGAGATTGTCAACGCAATTTCCAGTATGCGCGTTGCTGTGCGTTCGCTGGGATAGCGGGAACTCGCCATGATGAGAAGACCCACCACAACAGAGGCCGCTATTGGCAAGAGAATCAACACGGGTAACGCGATGCGCTGTATGGCATCAAGATCAGTATGCGTCATGCCGTCGCCTTCGCGAGTGGCCGGAGATCAAGTCCGTCAAGAACCAATGCTGGCGAAACATATTCACGCGATGATCCATGCCATTCGACTGAGCGGTTAACAGATCGCAGCGGTGTGTTATCGATGCGGCAGTCGTGGAATGCGCCGTTATGGAAACGCTGCATATGCCCAGTGGTGGGGTCAAGAGATACCAATTGAACCCATTCGTTTACAACCAATTCCCGAACTTCTGCTTGGCGGCCTGCAATTTCCAACAAAGCCGCGGGTGTGGCTTCGACCACAAGCAACAGCCGCATTGGCTCATGGATTTCCACCATTTGCAATGGAAGTCCGGTGCGCAAGTCACCGCGGTGGCCGTTGCTGACTCCAAGTAATCCAGTGACATTGTGGGGCAGCTTGGTGCCGCAACCAAATCGGTCAAGATCTACGGAGGAAAAGTAATACTCCAAGCTGATACCTGCACCAACCGGACCAACTGCCGCAAGAATGCGTTCAAGAATGGTATTGGTTGGATCAGTGGTTGGGTCGTAACTCACCAAGAAGGCGCGGCGATCAAGGTGTAGACCGCGCGTGATGGAACGCCGTCCGACAAACGCGCAAGCGTTCGTGCAGTGGCCATATTCCGGACGTGGTTGTGCAAGATGCGCGGCGCGTTCTTCTACATGTCGGAGCGCGTCGTCTGGCGAAAGTCCAAGTGGCGCGCTTTCAAACCGACGCACTCGCTCCAGGGCGCTGTGACGGCGAGCGATTTCAAGGGCTCGCCATGCGTCAGCGAACGGGGCCGCGCTGGCCGATGGCAACTCTTCTAAATCAAAGCACTGCACTGCATCATTTGCTGTGTCGTGAAGCGCGCCAACAAACCACGTGTCAGAGGGAATGTCAATTCCAATTGCTCGCAGTGAGTCACGCACATCGTTCCGATTTGCAAGATCGGCAAAGAGCCGCGCATTTGCGCCACCGCGTCGACCACCACAGGCGCCGCAGTCGTGAGCAGACTCGTGCGGATTATTCAGGCTGGTGGAGCCATGCCCAAGCACAAGAATAATCTTCGAAAAGTTTCCAACAATCCCAATAGATCGCAACATGCCAGCAACTCGATCAGTGGCCTCTTGCAGTGAGAAGCCCATGGGCTTTCCTGCTCGGGAAAGTGGCGCCGACGGCTCTTGTCGTATTCCACCAAGGCGGGTATCTGGCCGAGGTGCCAAGCGTGTTTCGATTCGATCGCGAAGATCAAGCGACGTACGAGGCGCCAACACTCGCAGAACAGCTGCGATACCAGCAATCGGACCAAGTAGTAGTGAAAGACCAGCGCCACCCGTCAGCGTTCGTGACCAGGACGCCGCCGCACGTTCGATGCCATGCCACTGATCGCGCAGAACTGCGCGGCGCTCATGCCAACTGAGTTGCGTAAGGACCGGTTGCTCGTGAACTTCGTGCGCGGGTACGACAACGACGGGGCAGTGCGCCGCTGGCTCATGGTCGTACAGACCGACATAATCAATGGCCATGCCAAAGAATCCAGCTGCGCCAAAAGTAACAAACGCAGAATCTTGTTCCTCAAGCGCACGGCGAATAGATTCTTCGCGCTCATCAATACAGAAAATAAATTGCGCACGTGCGCGTTGCACGAGTGTCGGTAACTTCATGCGGCGTCTATTCGCGACTGCTCCAAGAATGGCGCGGCGGTATCGACTTTCGTACGCCTCAAGCCACACCTGACCGCGCGCTCCATGATGAAAGATAGACGTCTCGTGCCAAAGCGTGGCAAGCGATTCATCGTTCATTTCACGCACTTGCTCTGGTTTCGCTCCGGCGACACGCGCCAGATTCCATAGTAAAAATGCTCTTGAGGCAGTGGCAATTGGTTCAGGTAGCGGAATCTGCTTGGGCAATAATCTCCAAGAAGTTGGCAGCAGCGCTTCACATGCCGATCGCTCCGCCGCATGGCGATCAAAGACCATTCGTACGGCGATGAATTCAGCTAAGGAGATCGGGCAGTGTGCACGATTCTCCGCTGGATTCCGCTCCAGGCGAGAGAACATTCCCGCCCATCCAGGCAGGGCGAGCGCGGTGGCAATCACATACTCCTGGCGTTCATCCTCGGGGACACCAAGCGCGTCAAGTGCGGCGGTAATGACGATCTTTGCAGGTGTTCGTTCAATGGCGATTCGGCGGAAGTCATCCTCCGCACCACGGCAAAGACGAGGAACGGAAGCGCCCGAAGCAAAGAGCAGCGATACCGCCATCAAGAAACCTTCAGAGCGATTGGGGAGTGCGATACCGGCTTGCCCTTGATCTAAAAAACTTGAACAGAGCGCGGTGAGCTCATGCGTCACTGCAATGTCCGGATCGCGCGCACCGCAAGCGATCAATGCGTCACGATGCCGAAGCGGTGGGGACGCGATCTTGGTTGTCGGAAGCGGCCCGCGTCCCACGCGTTCCAAAGCGGCCTCCCACAGCGGCATATCAGCCGCTACCGGAGACGGACCGTTGCGAATTCGCCACAGCAATCCCGCAGCATCTTGATCATCGATGTGTTCCACCAGTAGTGCGCGGCGAAGTTGACGGCGCGAAAGACCAAGTGGAAGCTGCAGCGTTTCATCCGCACTCGGTAAATCATCAAGTGCTTCGTCAAGATCGATCTCTTCAATCCGCCCGCTTTTCCATGCGGCATGGAAGCGTTCTAGTGCCATGTAGGCGTGTGCACCAAGACGGGCGGCGCCCTCTTGAATGGCGCGATGAAAGGGAAGATGTTGGTAGGAGTGAAGCGTGTTGTGATGAATGAATACGCCAATCGGCCCTTGATCTGGCAGGATCCCGTACGCCCGGGTTATGGCTGCGTCAATGGCGTCTTCATCAATAGAGTTGGAATTGTGCATCAGGCTTTAGTGTCCGCCCCCAACAGTTGCGCCTGCGAGATCAACACCCACCAAACGCACGGTAATGCGTCGCGCATGCGCGCCACTAATAAAGGTTGTCAACAATTCCTTTACATCGTGGTCAAGGAATTCCCCGGTTGCAACGATCTCCAACGTCGAGTCATCCTGGATGCTTTCAAGCGCCGCGGAAATTTTCGGTTTGGAAAGGAAAGTACCGTCGCGCCGGAATTTCATTTGCACGACTCCGTTCTCGCCGCGCGTGATCACAATGACGCTCTTGGAGTTTTGGTGAAGCACAAACATGACACCCAGGATTGTTCCCACAATCACGCCCTTCAGTAGGTCAAGACCCAGCACCGCTGCAATGGTGATTGCAAACGGCAAGAATTGCATGGCGCCCAACTTTGCCTGCATGCGAAACAGCGATGGCTTTGCAAGGTTGAGTCCCACCTGAATCAGGACCGCGGCGAGGCAAGCGAGTGGTATGGCGTTGAGTACGGTGCCTGCAAAGACAACTGCAAACAACAGAAGCAATCCATGCACAAACGCGGAGAGGCGCTCGCGGCCTCCAGCAGAAACATTTGCGCCCGAGCGAACGATCACCGAGGTCACTGGCAGGCCGCCTAAAAATCCAGAAAGCGCATTCGCAATTCCTTGCGCTAACAGTTCACGATTTGGTGGACTGTGCCGCTGTAGGGGATCAAGTCGATCAATTGCCTGTAGTGAGAGAAGCGTTTCAATACTTGCCACGATGGCAATGGTGACTGCCACAATCCAAACATCTTTGTCCATGAACGCGCCAAACTCCGGGCGCGGAAGAGCGCTTGCAAGCGCTGAAAATCCACCGAGTGGCACATCTACAAATTGAGTTGGCGTGAGCGCCAGCGAAGGCACATTGCGGAACATCAGCGCAAGCAAGCTGGAGAGCACAACCAGTACAAGTGCGGGCGACAGTAGTGCAAACTTGGCAAGCGGTGTGCGCTTCCAACCGTACAGAATGATGAGCGAAATCGCCGTGATGATGGTCGGCCCCATGGCAAATCCGGCACTGATGTCGCCAAGACCACCCGTAACACCAAGTGCCACTGGAAGCTGCTTGAGGATAATGGTGATGCCGATGGCGGCGAGCATGCCTTTGATCACCGATGATGGAACAAGTGCGGCGTACTTTCCAGTGCGACAGACGCCAAAGAGAAATTGGATGGCGCCGGCCAAGATCACGGCGCTCAGGAAGCGTTCAATTGATCCAAGGCGATCAATCTCCATGAGGACGATGGAAATGAGTCCCGCAGCTGGACCGGATACAGAGAGTGGCGAACGACTCACCAGCGGAACAATGATGCCGCCCACAATTCCAGCCACGAGTCCAGTGATCGGCGACACGCCGCTTGCGATGGCAATACCAAGACACAGCGGTAATGCCACAAGAAATACAACAATCCCCGCGACGACGTCTTGTCGGGGATAAGAAAAGAACGCCTTGATGTCCTGAGTTGTATTCATGCTGTTCACTTTGGAAGTTGAGTTAGCATGTAAAAAGTAACTCAGATTTATCTGGGTTTATCGTAACAGGGCGGTGGGTAAGTGCGATTGCTTGGTTTATCCGCTTCGCGCGTGATTCCAAGCGGCGATGTGCGTGGTATGGTCAGTGATCGCAGAAAATTCGCTATGCCCGCCATCAGACGACACCTTCAAGCAGTCAGCGCCGTTCTCCTATCGGTTCCCTTGATCGGTTCCGCGGCCAACCATGTCTTCAAGTGGGCCAAGCCGCCGATGAGTGATGGCTCGCGTGGCGCACAGATGTGGGAACTGATCCGTGACGGCGGCCTGATGGACTGGCTGGCGGTGGGGCACTTGGTGCTTGGCATCCTGCTGCTCCTGCCACGCACACGTTTCGCAGCGGGCCTGATGCAACTGCCGATCACCATCGGAATCGTCGCATTTAACGTGACGATGTTCCCGCGGGGCATCCCACTTGCCATTGGAATGCTCGTGTTGAATCTCGGTGTGGTGTTGAAGCCGCGCGACCTTCGCCGCCTGCTGGCGCCGTCAGCAGACTGACCGCTGCGGCGCGAGTACTGTTACAAGCGAGAAATCGCGACGATTGCACCGCTCATGGCCAGCATCAGCGTTGCCGGAATAAACTTCACTCCGGCATCGCCCACCTTGTTGTGCATGACAACTGCACCGAACATGAGTACGACCACCACTGCCGCCGCTGGCAGCACGACTGGCTGATACCACAGTCCCACCAAGAGCAGCACGCCGCAGATGATCTTCAGGCCGCCAACGATGTAGAACATCGTCGCAGGGAGCCCATAGGTTGCGAACTCTTCCTTCAGGTTCTTCGCTTCGCCGCCGCGGTAGGAGGTGGAGCTCCCCCGACGCAGCAGCCACACATTTAAGAGACCGAGGCCGACGATGACTTGGAGAATGGATCCGATGAGGGGCAGCATTCCATCAGGATATACGGCGACCGGAGTTCTCGTTGGGCGTACGATGGTCCCTTCATCCCCCCGATGCAGACCGCCTTCGAAATCGCCCGCGCACTCTCCGCCATCGCGTTCCTCTTCTATGGGATCGTCTGCCTCTCCACATCGCACATGAAAGTGGAGTTTGAGCGCTATGGACTTGCTCGGTTTCGTATCTTGGTTGGCATATTGGAGTGCCTGGGGGCGCTCGGACTGCTAGTGGGCTATTTCAACCGCCCCGTGCTGGTTTTGGCCGCCGCTGGTCTCATGCTCACCATGCTCTTGGGCATTGCCACGCGCATCCGTATCGGAGACTCGCTGGTCCGAACCCTTCCGGCGATCGTGCTATTGATCCTGAACGCATTTGTGCTTGGGGTTGCCATCACGTAACCGGGTTGCGCTCCTTGCACCGCATCATTACTGCTGCAATGCTTGTGAACTGAGCTTCCTCGGCGCCGCAGCGCGCAGGGCGGGGGCCACGAAACAGACCATTCCCTGTTGCCAAGCGCAATTCATTTAATCCGGAATGATTGTCGCTTGTTACCATTCATTTAATATGACATTTCAAAGAAAGTTCGCGCTCATTGGGGTTCTTGTGGTGCTTGGATTTGCCACGATGTTTTGGACTGACCAAAGCATTGTTTCCAAAGTCATGGTGAATGGCCCGATCTACAACTTGCTGGCGCGCGACAAGGATCTCATCAGCGAAATTCTTCCGCCGAATCTATTTATTGTTGAGCCATACCTGGTGGTGCGCCAAACCAATGGAGCAAAGTCACCGGACGTCGTAAAGGAGTATTTACGAGAACTGAAAGATTTGGAATCGAAATACAGAGACAGCCACGCCATTTGGAGTCAAAGACTTTCGGTCAATGCTCCTGGCGCAGAAGGCGCTCTTGCCCGTGCATTGCTGGAAAATGCGTTTGAGAGCGCTGAAAGTTTTTTCAAAATCGTTCATGGTGATTGGCGGACCGCCATTGATAACGAGGACTATGCGACTGCAATCAAAATCTCGAATGAGCAATTGAATCCGCTCTATCAAGCTCACCGAGAATCCATTCTGAAAGCGGTTGCGATTGCGCAAGAGCTGGTAGTGGTCCATGAAAAGCAATCGCAAGAAGCCGTGGAGCAGGGGAAGTCCACTGGACTCTTGGTATCCGGTGCGGTTCTGGCCATTGTTGCCATCGTTGGCGCGTTCATGATGAGGAGCGTTTATCAGGTTGCCTCCATGATGGATGGCGTGAAGCATGCCACTGATGCACTCACTGGCACTGCAGTTGAAATGTATGCAACCAGCAAGCAACAAGAGACCACCATTCATCATTTCGGTGCTTCCACAGCCCAAATTGCAGCAGCGGTGCGTGAAATCACAGTGACGGGATCAGAATTGATGAACACCATGGGTGTGGTTGAGGGTGTGGCGCAGAACTCAGCGGTAGTCGCTGCCGCGAGTCGAACTGGATTGGTGGAAATGAAATCCGTGATGCAGAATCTTGCAAATCAAAGCGTTTCCATTTCCGACAAGTTGGAACACATCAACGTCAAGACCCAGGACATCACCGGCGTGGTGCGGACCATTACCAAGGTTGCGGATCAAGCCAATTTGCTCAGTGTGAATGCGGCGCTTGAAGCTGAGAAGGCCGGTGAACATGGCCGTGGATTTCTGGTGGTTGCCCGTGAAATTCGACGTCTTGCCGATCAGACGGCGGCGGCTACTTTGGATATTCAGAACACTGTCAAGCACATGCAAAGCGCGGTATCGACTGGCGTGATGGAGATGGATAAATTCTCGTCGCAAGTGAACAACAGCGTTACGCAGGTTGAAACAATTGGGTCCACGCTGACCAACATTATTGAAAGTGTTGGAGTGATGAAGAGTCAATTTGGAACTGTCAGCCAAGGAATGAATAGCCAGAATTTGGGAGCGAAACAAATCAGTGAGGCTATGGCAAACTTGTCTGACAACGTGAGAGTCACCATTCAATCGCTTGGTGAGTTCTCCAACTCCGCCGACCAGATGAAAACCTCCATTGTCGCGTTGAACAAGGAACTGGGTCGATTCAATCTGTAATTTGCAGTATTGAAGAGCATGTATGAGCGCTGGCGGTTCTGCCTGAAACGTCACGCGCCCGTTGGTCAGCGGATGGGCGGACGAACGCCTGTTACATTAACCATATGAAACCGCCGATTCGCAGTGAATTTGGGTGCATGCGCTCGCGCTGCATGGCAGTTGCCCTCAATCTTTGCTGGTGCGTCCCCTTGGCTGGCTGCGTTACCAGCGGCCGCCACGGGGTCACGTCGAACAACCCAGCCATCGCCACCCTGGACACTGCGCATGCGCTCGCGCTGCAGTCGGCGGTGATGAGTATGTCGGACGACTGGAACTCCGCGCTTGGTGCCATGGCCTACCAAGTGCAGCGCGAATGCGGCAGCGACATGGAGTGCATGTGGGTCACGCAGGCCTTCCTCCGCAACGGCATGGGCGCGTCGCTCGATGTGGCGGTTGGTCCGAACCCAAGTGTCGCCATCATGGACATGCTGGTGCTTTGCTCGCTGGAGACGTGGGCGCTCGAGCACCACTGGGCGGGCTTTGGCATTCCGCTTCAGTCCGGTCTTGCCGGCGTCAAGCAGCTGGCCAAGGCGCGCGATTCGCTTTGGGAACAGGCAGCCGATCACCTGAAAGTCGACGAACTGGCTCGTCTGCGCACGCTGATCGACGCGTGGATCGTGCGGCATCCGGACCAAACCATCGTGTCATTCGTGCGCTTGGCGGACTTTGCCTCTGACCGCAACCAGTTGACGCTCGCCGAGCGCGCCGATGCAGGCGGGCTTCTGGCGGAACTCAATGAGGTCTCCCTCGCCGTCGACGATGCGCGCCTGCTTGGCGAACGCGCGTTGTGGTACTCGTCGCGGTATCCGTACGTCTTGGGGCAGCAGGCGGAGATGACCGCGCTGCGACTCACGCAGAGCATTTCAAACCAGGTAGTTGCGCAGCGCGAGGCGATCCTCAGCGGCGTGGCCAAGGAGCGAGAAGCAATCATCTCAAGCCTCTCCGAACAAGAGCGCACACTCACACCGGTCCTTGCAGAGGCGCGCGGCACTATCGCAGAGGCACGCGCACTGTCCACGGAGCTGCAGAAAGTGATCGCCGCCATCGACGGACTCGTGGCGCGGTTTGACAACACGCAATCGGACGGCAAGTCGCTCACCATTGCAGACCTTGAGTCGCTCGTCCGCGAGGCTGGCACCTCCGCCGCCGAGGCGCGCAAGCTGATCGAGGCAAGTAGCGGGTTGGTGCAGTCGGATCGCCTGCCCGCTGCTGCGGCCAGCTTCGATCGCGTTGCGCGCGACCTGGTGGACCGCGTGCTCTGGGGCGCCGCCGGGATCGTGGTGCTCCTCATCGGCGGTCTGGCGCTAGTGCGCCGTGTGCCGCAGTCCGCCTCGCAACCAGCGAAACACCATGTCTGAGTACCACTATCAAGGCGTAAACCGCGCCATGCGCGCGACACAAACAAACATTCTTCTATCCGTTGCCGCGTTCTTCGGATTGCTCGTTGTCTTTCCAGTGAATGCCTTTGCTCACGGCGTCACTGATGGCGACAAGGGGTATATCTCGGAAATATCCGGCGTTCACATCATGCCCTTCATCTACTTGGGGGCGAAACACATGGTGACCGGATACGACCACTTGTTGTTTCTCTTTGGGGTGATTTTCTTCCTCTATCGGGCCAAGGATGTGGGGATGTATGTCACGCTGTTTGCCGCTGGCCACATTGTGACTCTGCTTGCTGGCGTACTACTCCATATCAGCGTCAGCGCTTATCTCATTGATGCGATCATTGGATTTTCGGTGGTCTACAAGGCGTTAGACAATATGGGTGCGTTTCAACGTTGGTTCGGCTTCCAACCAAACACCAAGGCTGCAACATTCATCTTTGGCCTATTCCATGGATTGGGTCTTGCCACCAAGATCCTGGATTATCAAGTGTCTTCGGATGGGTTGCTGATCAACCTGATCTCATTCAATGTGGGCGTGGAGATTGGACAGATTCTGGCGTTGGTGGTCATTCTGATCGGCATCAATTATTGGCGTAAATCAGTTGGATTCATGCAGCACGCCTACAGCGCCAATGCATTCATGATGATGCTTGGCTTTTTGCTCATGGGATACCAAGTCACCGGCTACATAGTTTCCTGAGTATGTGAACACATCATCAACGGAATCATTCCATGTACAACACAAACATACCGATCGACAGAGAGCTCCCTTCGGGCAAGAAACTTTTAAAGTCCACCATTCTTGCCGCCACCACTGCGGCTGTGTTGCTTGTCACCGTGGTGATGCCAGCCGAGTACGGAATTGATCCCACTGGGATAGGCAATGTCATCGGGTTGACAAGTATGGGAAAAATAAAGATGGAGCTCGCTGAAGAAAGTGCGCGCCAGAAGCCGGCGACGGAAGTTGCCGCACAGGCCGCGCCGCCTTCTGCCGCCGTTCAGCAGCGCAGCGATGAGATGAAGGTCACGCTCGCTCCCGGTCAAAGCACTGAAGTTAAGGTGAGCCTTCAAAAAGGCGAAAAGGTGAATTACAAATGGTTCAGTAGCGGTGGCAAAGTTCAATTTGATAACCACGGTGACTCTGCACAAGCCAATGTCAACTATCACGGCTATGGCAAAGGAACCAAGGCAAATGATGAAGGCACCATTGAGGCGGCCTTCAATGGTCAGCACGGCTGGTACTGGAAGAACCGCGGCTCGGAGTCACTCACCATCACGCTGCAGACCACTGGTGCTTACACCGATATCAAGCACCTGAAGTAGATAATGCTGAATCTCAAAGGCGCACGTGGCGCTCGGGATTCCTACGCCCACACCGGCGGTTCCGCTTCAAACGTCACGCGCTCCTTGGTGAGCGGTTGCGTGAGTCAATCCGTCCACAGTGCTGAAATGGGGGCACTGGAAAATTCTTGGTCAAAGTGAACGGTTGAATCGCCATCGTGAAGAACAATGCCGCGCACGAATTTCTTTCCAGCAAGTTCGCGCAGCACGCGAAGCCCGCGAAAGTCATCAGCGCCGACTGACTTCGACGACTTCACTTCAATTCCAACAATGCGGCCTGCCTGATCTTCAAGGACAAAGTCCACTTCTTGGCCACTGCTTGAGCGAAAGTGATGCGCAGATGGACGAGTCTTGCTCCAGCCAATTTGCTTGAGCAATTCCATGGCTACAAAATTCTCCATCAGCATTCCGCGAATGCGACCATCGGTGCGAATGGTGTTAGAGTCAGCTCCAAGGAGATGGCACGCAAGGCCCGTATCAGAAATGAATATTTTAGAAGCCTTGGTCTGGCGTAAGCCGCGGTTGGTCGTCCATGCTGGAATCGTGACCACAAGAAATGATGCCTGAAGCAACGTGAAATATCTCTTGAGAGTGGTTTGCGGAATTGAGATTCCTCGGGATAAATCAGCGAAATTCAGCAAGCCACTTGTGCGATGTGAAATGAGTGAAAGCAATCGTGGTAACTCAAGAAAGCTATCAATGTTGGCCAAATCTCGAATATCGCGGCGCAAGGTTGTCTCGAGATAGGCGCCATACCAAGCGCGGCGGCGTGAAGTGTCAGCACGGCTCATTGGTTCTGGAAATCCACCGCGAACAATGCGATCAGTGAGTGGCCGTGACTTACTAGTGGGCGCTTGCCATTGCATACGTGAGGCGCTAAATGCCCTATCTATAAACGATTCGACCGTTCCTTCTATTTCGCCTTGCGAGAACGGCCAAAGGGTGATCACTTCGACTCGTCCCGCGAGGGATTCTGACAGGCGCGGGAGCAGCATGACGTTGGCAGAGCCGGTCAATAGGTATTGACCGGCGATCCGATTGCGATCGACTGCGGCCTTGATCGTGCGAAACAGTTCTGGAGCCCGCTGCACTTCGTCTAGGACCACCGGACCGCCAAGCCCGCGCACATAGCCCTCGGGGTTAGTCAACACCGCGGAGAGTTCGGATTCATCATCAAGAGATTTGTATTCGCGACGCGGACGCCCATTCGCAATCGCGTGTGCCAACGTTGTCTTGCCAACTTGCCTTGCGCCATGCAGAAGCACTACTGGCGTGTCAGTCAGCGCAGCCTTAACGGCGGGAAGAATGTTGCGTGTCAGCATGTTCAAAGTCTACTAAAGACCTCCGGTAAATCAACCACTTAGTGGACGAATATCATCCACCAAGTGGACGATTTACACAGTCGCCCACCGCGAGGGTTTGGGTTTCTCCAACCACGCCGCCGGCGATATTCGGATCGCCAATCCGGAATGCTCGCCCATTCATCGCCGCCGCGAGCGTTACGGCGACGGTGACTCCAGCCGATGCCATACAGAACGACATCCGCGTCTACGCGGGCCTGCGGTTCGAGATCTGAGCATGTCGACGCGGTTCACGGAATGACGCGCAGCAGACACTCGCACGCGGACTCGACCTCGCTCTGGTCCGGCCGCATGTCGTTGTGCCGCGGCCACACCACGTCGCTCGAGTTCCCGAGCGCGCGCAACACGATGCACAGGTCGGATGTCCCATGCACGAGCCGTTCGCGGGCGCGCTGAACGACCGATTCGTCCACGGCGCAGTCCGGCGCGAGCCCGAGTCCCGCAGCTGGGAACCCGCGTCCCGGGTCGGCACCATGCCCGGCAAGGCGCTCGAGGTTGATCAACGTGTTGATGGCTTCGTAGCGGAGCCGGCACCACTTGTAGCCCGCATCGAACGGCTGGAGGCCCATCGTCGGGTCGGGGGCCGGTTCCCACGTCGAGCCCTGGGGCTTCAGGCTATGGCGCAACCCCGCGAGCACCGCAATCGCGAACGCCCGCTCGGTGGTCCTCGTGTCGGAAGCGACCAGCACGCGTGCGGCCGTCATCGCGGCCGGAACCGCCCCCAGCCACGATGCAGCCGCGATGCGGACGCCGCCGTCGATCCGCAGGTCGTCGGCCACGCGGCGGAATTCGCGTGCAGCCTCCGCCGGCTCCTTCACCGCGCGAATGGCAAGCGCGAAGTCACGCGGACCGTCCAACGCCCCGATCCCGCCGTCCTCCGACAATCGTGCCGGCCCGCCCGGTCGTGATGGCTCGATCACCCGGAACAGCCCAGTGACCCTCGGTGCCTTCTGCAGGATGGCCTCCAAGACGAATGTGGCGTCGGTTTCCTCGTACCGGGCCCCCGGCTCGGACAGCCGCGGCGGATCGCGGGGAACCGAGCCCGCGCGAACGACGACATCCTGCAGCAGGATCTCGAACTTCTCCTCGCGCGCCGCCTTCTCCACGTCCCGTTCCCATCGAAGGTTGCGCTGGTACTCGTCGAAAGGCACCTGCGGAAGGACGAAGGCGAGCGCGCCCCCGACGGTGGTGATGGCCGCCGCGATCGCCACGGCACCCACTGCGCGGCGACGAACACGCGCGACCGATGCGGAGGCGGTGAACACCGGCACTGCAACGATGGCCGCCACCGCGCCTGCGGCAAACCAGGCAAGTACCAACGGCAGCATCGGGGCGAACGATCCCCGGTGCGCCACGATCGACATCGGCCACTGGTGTACGCCGAGGAGGCGAACCGTGATCAGGTCGTACCACCCCTCGCTGATCCACTGCATGGCGAAGCCGAAGGCCATGAACAGGGCGGGCACGCCGATCACCGCCGCAAGCACGCCGGCCCGCCGATCACCGAAGAAAGCCGGCAGCGCAAGGCACCACGCGATACCCGAGACGCACAGCAGCATGAACTCCCACAGCTGGAACTGTTGCTGTGTGGAAAACCAACCCCCGCCGGTGCCGACGCCACGGGTCGACGCACCGTCGAGCGCGAGCGAAATCCCGAAGAACAGCGCCAGCACCGCCAGGCACACCAGGACCTTCGAGGCCGCCAGCGCGCCGCGGCCAACGGGAAGCGCCGCCATCGGCCGACCGGCGGCGCGGCCATCGCAGTAGGCAAGCACCAGCGCGGCGATGCCCGGCATCACGAGCTGCGCGAGAATGGAAACGGGCACCGCCACCTGCAGGCGACGGAGGATCGGATCGCTGATGCCGATGCCGAATTGCTGCATGACGCGCTCGCCGAACGCTGGGAGCGCTAGAGCAAAGGCGGCGAATCCGAGAACGAACACGAGCGCGGCGGCCACGACCGGCGCCACGGCGCGGGCATCCTTGCGGAGCAGCGTGCGCATCACATGTCCGGCGCCCGCCGCATTGCCGCTGCGATGGGCAGACACGTTGCCGCCGTGCCTTCGCCGAAGGATCCGGCCGATGTCCCCGACTTCCGCGCCTGACACCGCACGGCGCGCGATCCACGCGAGCCAGGCACACGCCAGAACGGCGATGGCGGCGGACCCTTCGAGGCCGAAACCGAAGCCCCAGCATGCGAAGACGACCACCCCGGGAACGCCGATCGCGACGACGAACCCGACCGCGCGATCGCGGGCCAGTGCTGGCGCACCAAGTCCGGCGAGCGCAACCGCCGAGCAGACCGTCCAGCACCACAACGCCACGTGCGCAACGAAGGGCGTCGGAGTGGTCATTCCCGTGTTCAAGGCATAGGCACGCGCGGCCGAGATCCAGTGTCCGGCCCATTGCGCGTACCAAGCGGACGCTGCCAGCAACACGACGCATGCAAGCAGCACGAGCGCTTTCGAAGCAACCACGTGGGCGGGGGACGGTGGGAGCGCCGGCAGCACGCTCCGTCGCCCGGGGCTCGCCTCGAGGAACGCGAGCTCGACCGCGACCCACGCCGGCAGCACGGCGCTGCCGACCACGCTTGCCGTCTGGATGGCCTGCAGTGCCGACACGAACAGGTCGGCCCACGCGGGGCGCACGCTATTGGACGCGAACACGAGCGCGTGCACCGCAGTGATGACGGCGAAGATGACCACGATCGCAAGCGGCAGCGCCGCAGCGCGCACGTCCTTCACAAGCAGCGTGCGCATGACCGCCCACGTCGAGATGCGAGGTGAACGGATGAACGAGCTCGGGCCGGTCACCGAGCCGGACGATGCGTCGATCGGGTTGATGCTGGTGTTGAGGCTCATGTCAGATCTCCTCCATGGCGCGCATGCGGTCGGCACACGCCTCGTTGATGGAAAGCACGGTGACGTCCACCTCCGCGCCCGCATGGGTGCGGCGGAATTCCTCGGCGATCGGGTGCCCGTCGCCCTCGACGGTCACCACCACCGCGCCGGGCTGGCGTCGGACGAGGATCCGCGGCACCGACGGCTCCCACGTGTCCGGAACGCCGCGCACGGTCAGTCGGCAGGTGCCGCCCGTCAGCGACTCCGTCTCGACGATTCCCTGAATGCGCCCGCGGTCCATGAACGCCACGCGATCGGTGAGGCGCGCCAGGTCCCCCAGCTGGTGCGAGGCGACCAGCAGCGTGCAGCCCGTCTCGGCCCGCAGCGCAGCGAGCAGCTCGAGCACGACGTCGTGCGTGACCACGTCGACGCCGAGCAGCGGCTCGTCGAGCAGCACCAGCCCGGGCCGGTGCGAGAGCCCGAGCACGAACGCGAGCCGCGCCTGCATGCCACGGGAAAGGTTGGTGACGCGCGCGGCGCGGTCGATCGCGAGCGCGCGCACCAGTCGATCGCTCCACTCACGATCGAAGGCCGGCTGCAGGCGCGCGACGAAGTCGATCGCGCTTCCGCAGGTCATCCAGTCATAGGCGCCGAGCTGGTCGGGCACGAAGCCGGTGTTCGCGAGGAACGAACTGCGGTCCATGGCGGGCATGCTCGCGATGGTGCCCGCATCTGGCGTCTCCGCACCGACGAGGCACCGGAAGAGCGTGCTCTTGCCGGCCCCGTTGCGGCCGACGATCCCGACCGCGTCACCGGCGGCAAGTTCCAGGTCAAGGCCATCGAGCGCCTGCGTCTGGCCGAAGCGGACACGCAGCCCGCTGCAGCGGAGCGCGAGGGGCAGGGGCGTGAAGAGGGGACGTACGGTTTCATGGTTCATAGCTGTGCTCCTTGCTTGGTGGCTGCCACATGCGCGCGGCGGGCCAGTTGCTCGAATCGATCCGCCGCCACCCCGGCGACCACGGCCAGGCGCGCCGCAGCCTCAAGGTGCTGGCCCACGGCCTCGTCGCCACTGGCCCGGGCCTGCGAACGGGTGCCGGGGCGAACCACCATCCCACGCCCCCGCTCGGCGACCACCAGGCCGTCGCGCTCGAGTTCAGTGATCGCCTTGTGCACGGTGTTCGGGTTGACGCCGAGTTCCTCGGCGATCGACCGGACGCTCGGCAGCAGGCTTCCGGCGGGGAATGCGCCCCGACCGATCGCGGCGCGGAGCCCGTCGGCGATCTGCTGGAAGATCGGCACGGGCGCGGAGGGGTTGATGAGGAAGGGGAGTGGCATGGTGTTCATGTGTACTAGTGTAATAGTACAGCATTCGCAAGCCACGTCAACCATGTTGCTCTAAATTTTAAAAAAATGCCCCCGCGCCCCAGAATTAGGCTCGGCTGTGTCGCGCCCACGACGCTGGGAAAGCGAATGCCTACACAGTCGCCCACACCGGCGGCTCCGCTTCAAACGTCACGCGCTCTTTCGTCAGCGGATGCGTGAACGTGATCCGTTGCGCGTGCAGGCAGAGCGGGGCGTCGCCCACCGCGAGGGTTTGGGTTTCTCCAACCACGCCGCCGGCGAGATAGGCCGCGTCGCCAAGGATGGGGAAGCCAAGATGCCAAAGATGAATGCGGATCTGATTAGTGCGGCCAGTCAAGGGGCGGGCAAGAAGTAGGGCGGTGCCGTCCGCATGGCGCGCAAGTACGCGGAACTGCGTGTGGGCCTCCAGGCCAGCTTCATCCACCGTGCGCCCGCCGAGTTTGCCCGCTTCAGCACTCACGGGCGCGTCGCAGGTGAACTCATCGTGTGGCGGATGTCCCTGCACACGGGCGAGATAGTGTTTCTCCACTTCGCCATGTTCAAACTGCGGCTGTACCACGCTTGCAAAGTGCCGCGTCTTACAGAGGACAGTGACGCCAGTAGTGTTTGCATCCAGCCGATGCACGCTGCGCGGTCGGAGCGGATGCCACACCGTGTTCAGGATGAATTGCAACGTGTTGCGATTGAACCGTCCGCACGCATGCACCGGGAGCGGCGCGGGCTTGTTCAGGACGATGATCGCTTCGTCTTCAAACAGCACGCGAATGTCCGCATTCACATTGGGCTCACACTGCGCGGGCTTCAGGTGCCGGTAGCGCTCCCCAGCGCGCACCATGTGCTGCGCGGCAGCAGGCGTGTGGTCATCGGTCACAATGCCGCCAGCCTCACACACCGCAAGCCATTCCTCACGCGAAATGTGCGCCATGACCGTGCACAAACAGTCAAGAAGCGTGCCGCGATCGCAAGATTCCGGCACGTTCAGCGGGCGCGCCTGGTCATACGGAACGCTTCCAGGTAGCGGCGTCACCGCGGCACGAATGGCAGCGTGGCGCGCTTCGATCTGCTGGCGCTGCTGCTCTTCGGTTGCCTTGAAGCAGTACGGGCAGGACACATCCTCCACGTACCGTTGATCGGTCTTCTCTTCAGCGGTGAGCGGCGTCCGGCACGCGAAACACAAAGACCACGTCGTCTCATGCAGGCCGGGGTCAACGCCCACGCGTTGATCAAACACAAACAGCTCGCCTTGGTAATGCGAGTTGCCGCATTCCTCAAAGTATTTCAAGATGCCGCCGTCAAGTTGCCAGACGTGTTCGAAGCCCTCACGCTCCAGGAACGGCGCGGCTTTCTCACAGCGGATACCGCCGGTGCAGAAGGACACCACTTGCGCGTGCTTCATCTCCGGCGGCAATTTGGCGACCGCCGCAGGAAAGTCGCGGAACGAATCAATACCCGCAATCACTGCGCCCTTGAACGTGCCCAGCTTCACCTCGTAGTCGTTGCGGGTGTCATAGAGAATGACCGGGCGGCCTTCATCAAGCCATTGCTTGAGCACCTTTGGCTCCAAGCGTGGCGAGGTGTACTTGGCAGGCTCAATCCCTTCGACCCCAAATGCAATGATCTCTTTCTTGATGCGCACCAGCATGCGACGAAACGGCTGCTCGGCGCTCTCGCTGTACTTGGGCTTGAGGCCTTCCAGTCCCGGAATGGCATGCAACACAGCGACCAGCGCATCCACATGCTCGCGGACGCCAGCGACGAACATGTTGATGCCCTCGGTACTCAGGAGGATCGTCCCCTTGAGCTCATTGGCTTTGCATTGCTCCAAGAGGCGTTGACGCAGCACCTTGAGATCGGAGAGCTCAGCGAACTGATAGCAGGAGATATTGGTGATCGTGTCCGCGGGCATGCTGAATTGAAAATCATATGAAACTTGTCGGCGAGGGACTATTCACTACGATCACTCATCATGCCCGCAGATCAAACATCAATTCTGTACGCCATTGAGCACAGTCTCTTTGCATTCCCGCAGTTGCCGGGTCGGTGGGACGTGCCCACATTCCCGGGGCTCAGGGCGCATGCAACCCCCGACGTTTCGCATCCGTTTGGCAACATGGTTGGTCTTTCCACGCTCACGAAAGCGAATGCCGACGCCATGATCGCGCGGGTGCAGGAGTTCTTTGGCAAGCGCGGGCACATGGTTGGCTGGTGGCTCAATCCGTCGTCCACGCCTGTTGACCTGGTCGCTCGGTTGGAAGCCGCTGGGTTCTCCCGCATGGTTGAGCAAGCGGGGTTGGTGCTCACTGACATGGCGAAAGAATTCAAGCCCAATCCGCGCGTCACCGTGCGGAAAGCGACCGCCGCGGATCGCAATGACGTCATCCGCCTGTACACGGTGGCGTACCCCATGCCCGAGCGGCTCACGGCCATCTACTACGACGTGTTGCCGTTGGCTGGATCGGGAGGAGCGCACTACTTGGCTTTCGTCGAAGGGGTGAAGGAACCAGTATCGGTCTCCAGCATGTTCTCACCGAAGGGCAGCGGCGTGGCAGTACTGCAGGGCGCGGCCACGCTGACTGACTATCGCGGGCACGGCATCTACACGGCCATGGTGGCAGCACGGGTGGCCGATGCGCGCGCCATGGGTAAAGAAGCCGCAGTACTTCAGGGCGACCGCAAGACGTCCGCACCAATCTGTGTCAAGCTTGGCTTTACCGAAGTGTGCAGCGTTGACCTCTACGTGTGGAACGGGGCCTGAGGTCGCGCGCGTTGAAGCTGTACGACAGGAATATCCCGCGCGTAGGTGGTCGGCGAGAATGTCGCCTGCGTCACATCCCGCGAAAATTGCGGTGAATCTTCCGAATCAGGAGCCAGCTGAACACCAGAACCACGGGTGCACTGAATCCTGCCACCATTTCTGGGTTCAGGTTGATGCCATAGGCCTTTGCCGCTTTCGTCAAGTAATAGAGCAGGCTCACCACGTAATAGGTGATAGCTGCAACGGAGAGACCTTCAACGGTTGTCTGCAGCTGCAGTTGTAACGCTTGTCCACGCGTTAACTTTTCAAGCAACTCTTGGTTGTGAGCCTCAGCGGCAATTTCGACCCGTGTTCGCAGTAATGCACTTGCGCGCGCCACTCGTTCCGCCAAGGCTTCCAGTCGATCGGAGGTTGCATTGACGGTAGCGATTGCTGGCGCTAACCGGCGTTGTATGTATTCACCCATGGTTTGAATGCCAGACAATGGCTTTTCTCGCATCTCAGAGATTCGCTCGCGCACGATCGCGTCGTACGCGCTTGCTGCACTGAAGCGGTAGCTGTGCTCAGCGGTCGCGCTTTCCACCTGCGCGGCGAGGCTTGCAAGATGGTTGAGTAACACCTCATCGCTATCCGAGTTTTTCTCGATCCGTGCAGTGATATCTACCAATTGAGCCTCTGCCTCAAAGAGTTTGCTGGACAACTGCTTTGCGATCGGCAAGCTCAGCAATGCCATGATGCGATAGGTCTCCAGCTCAAGCAGTCGTTGCGCCACACGACCCGCGCGATTCTCTGAAGTTCCCGCAGACGTCAACACCAGCATTCGGACAAAACCGTCATCGCCAATCCGTAAGTTGGTGATCAAATGTGAATGGGGTTGATCACCCGTTGTGCGCCCCAAGGTGCCGCCAATGACTGTTCCATGTCCAAGCCATTGCTTGGCTTTGAAGATGGAGTCCGGATCATCCATACCCTCATTGAACATGGCAAGTTGGATGGCAGTGATTGTCTTGCCGGGTATGTTCTTGAGCCAATCAACACCAGTGGCCACATGAATTGCCAATTCCGGTAACTGACTTCCCCAATGCGCGTTCCCTGGCAGCGATTGAATGATGGTGTAACGAGTGAACTCGGTATGGCGCTCCCAAATGACCTTGAAGTGATCGCATTGAAGTTGCAAGAAATTACCCTTCATCTGCTCAACGCTCAAGTGTGCATGCCCGGCTAACAAGCGAAGGTGCTGGCATTCATCGGCAATACTTACCTTGGCGTTCAGCACCGCAACATAGACCACCAGCGCCGGAAGTTTGAATGTGGCTGAAGGGCGGGTGTGTATTTCGTTATGCAATGCCAGCCGCTGTGAATCACTGGGAGGCAGGTACGAATCAGATGCGTTGGTCATGGGTTACTCAAGGTGTTGCGCGGTGCTTGAAGGCCCGCTCGGGGAACATCCAATGTGAACTCAATCAAGCCAAAGCTTCTGATAGCTGCCAGCGGGGTCATACACGTCCGCTTGACGAGTGATGTTAAACCGGCGATTCTCACGGGGATCGTTACCTACCCCGGCTAAGTATGCCCAATTACCCCAATTGGAGTAGACGTCGTAATCAACCAAGGCCGACTCAAAGTATTGGGCCCCAAGGCGCCAGTCCAAAGCAAGTTCATGAACAAAGTAGCTCGCTACATTCTGTCGGCCGCGGTTACTCATGAATCCGGTCAACAGTAACTCGCGCATGTTGGCATCAATAAACCGATTGCCGGTATTGCCGCTCGCCCACGCTTGGAAATCGACGCGACTGCGCCCCCATGAGCGGGGCGTCCTGCGGCGCGCAATCCCATCAAGTGAGAACAGGGCAGTACCGAATTTCTCCATCACTAAGCGGAAGTAATCGCGCCACAGCAATTCAAAGATCATCCAATAGGTGCTGTCATTGGCGACGCGCTCGCTCTCGTAGCGGCGTACTTCATGGAACACTTGCCGCGGGGAAATGCACCCGGCCGCAAGCCACGCACTGAACTTGGATGAATAGGCAGTGCCGATCAGGCCGTTGCGTGTCTCTTTATATGTGCGAAGTAAGTCAGACTTCCACACATAGTCATGGAGCCGTGCCTGGCCCGCCGGCTCGCCGCCATGAAATGGCAGGGCGCTTCGAACATCGGCGATTGTTTCAGGAAAGTCAGGCGCAAAGGGCGCTTCGTCATGTGGCAGCACCTGCACTGCGGTGGGCGTAGGGAAGCAAGCGCGAACAGTGAGGCGGGCTTCAACAATCTTGCGGTACTGGGTGAAGATGTCGGGGAGATCACGCAGTGCAAACGGAAGATCGTCGGGGTGAATCAGCGGGGCGCCATGAAAGACATTGCATGCAATGTTCGCGCTCTGCATTTGCTGCGCAACCTGCTTGTATTGCGTTACCTCATCATGCGACGCCTCGGCGTTCAGTAACACCGCATTGATCTGATACTTGGCGCATAGCTGCGGAATGACTTGCGTTGGGTCGCCGGTCATGACTACCAGCGAACTATTCCAATCCCGCCACTGCTGATCGAGCGCACGCAGCGATTCAAGTCGAAACTTCCGACGAAAGCCAGGAATGGTGGGATTCCCCGGCAGTTCGTAGCGCTCGGTGGTACCGGAGTCGATATACACCGGCAGAATCTGCGCACCTGCACGAACGGCCTGGTGCAGCGCTTCATGGTCTGCGACTCGCAAGTCGTTTCTATACCAGAGCAGGATGCGTTGCGGCATGATTCAGGAGTTCCCGCGCTTTGAGGTGCGACAGCGATCCGAGCAATACTTCACTTGATCCCAATCGCGTTCCCATTTTTTGCGCCACGTGAATGGGCGCCCACAGGAAAGGCAAATCTTCTGCGGTAAATTCTCTTTCTTTACGCCTCGCACAGCAGCTCGCATTCGGTTGGTTGATCGGACTTGACGCAGAAAATGCGTTGCGTCACGCGAACAGTCTCAACTGACCCATGCCGCCATCCAAGTGCAGCACCTGGCCCGTCATCCACGACCCATGCTCGCTCAGGAGCAGTGCAGCCAGCGCCGCTACTTCGGCGGGTTGACCAACACGGCCGATCGGATGGCGCTTGTTGGATGCGTCCAACTTCTCAGGACTGTTGAGCAGTCGATCGGCAAGCGGCGTGTTCGTGAGCGATGGCGCAATGGCATTCACCCGAATGCCCGAGGTTGCAAACTCCGCCGCCAGGGAACGGGTGAGGCCCTCAACGGCTCCCTTTGCAGCCGCGATCGAGGCGTGGAAGGGCATACCGGTTTGCACCGCCACGGTACTGAACAAGACGATAGATGATTGCCCCGGCTTCTTCAGCGCGGGTAACGCGGCCTGAATAAGGTGGACTGCGCCCAGGACATTAATTCGATAGTCATTCAGAAAGAGGTCTTCCTTCATCCGGTGAAACGGCTGAAGTTGAATGCTTCCGGGGCAGTAGGCAAGCCCGTGAATCTCCTCAGGTAACCCTTGGATGACCGGGGCGGCGACGCTGAAATCCGTCTCAATGAATTGGAGATTGGCGTGCGGCTCCAATGCCCGGGCCGCGCGCGCCAGGACATAGACGCGGTGACCCGCGGCAAGCAGCTGTTCAGTGAGGGCCTTTCCGATTCCGGAACTACCACCTGCGATGACGTAGTTTTTCATTTCGCGAGGATATTAGGCGTCATGTTTGCCAGAGCGATTGGCAATGAACGCCTCAAACGGAACATTTTCGTTCCATATAAACCCCTTTGAAGGCAGCGCGCCTTCTTAGCGCAAATCAAGCGCGGCGGTATGACATTGAACCCACGGAACCTCCGCGTGATAGCAAGCACGGACCGCCGGTGGAGGAATGAACGGGGTAGGGGGTGGCTGCGTGGCGGCATCGGGAAACTAGTCGGAATTGTCCGAGGGGGGTAACCTTTCGGTTTCGCAGGTTGTCGGGACGCTGGGCGCGCGTGCGTCCGGGGTTCGAGGGGCGGCCTAGACCATTGAGGAATCACCCGATAAAGAACCCGATCCATCGCTCGTTGCTGACCGCCGCAATTGCGCTCGTCTCGATGTTGCTTGCGCCGTCGGTGCAGGCGCAGACGTTGAACGACCTGTATCCCGAGATTGCGACGTTGCTGGCGGCACGATGGTGCGGGGAGTGACGAGTTTGGATATTCGATCTCGCTGTCCGGTGACACGCTCGCGGTGGGAGTGCCGGTCGACGCCGTGGGCGCGAACATCCAGCAAGGCAGCGTGCGGGTGTTTGTCCGCAGCGGCACGTCTTGGAGCGCGCAGGCGACGTTGACTGCCTCTGACGGCGCGACGTTTGACCAGTTTGGAATTTCGGTCTCGCTGTCCGGTGACACGCTCGCGGTGGGAGTGTCGAACGACGACGTGGGCGCGAACGCCAACCAGGGAAGTGTGCGCATCTTCGGCAACTACCGCGTCTTCAATGCCACCCGGAATACGGGCCACGACAGCCTTGTGTCCGCGATCTCCGCGGGTTTTTCAGGCGACCGGCTGCTCGCGGGCGCACCGGCGTTCGCGGAGGCCAGCGGCATCATCGATGCCTCCTCGAGGCGCTTCACCTTCGTTGGTCTCGCGCCGCTCACGCTCTCATCGACGGCGCTGATGCAGGTGGCCACGGGCACGGTGTTCGAGAAGTCGTCGGACGTGGCCGCCGCGGGTCTCACGGTGGCCGGCAAGCTGGTGGCGCCGAGCGCGGGCACGCTGACCTTCGAGCAGCTCTCCGTGTCCTCGGGCGGGCAGTTCCTGCAGCGCAACAGCACGGTGCTCGTGAACCAGGCGCTTGCGAGCCAATCGGGCGGCGTGTGCTACCTGCAGGGGCCGTTGCTGGCGGAGACGGTCTCGACCGCGGTGGGCGGCCAGAACCGCGTGGCGGGCGACACCGACATCTTCGCCAACTACACGAATGCCGGGTCCACCGTGATCCAGCGCGGCATCCTCTACATCTACGGCTCGCTGACGAACACGGGCACGATGACGGGCGACTTCAACAATGGCGTGCTTCCCCCGACCCCCGGTGACGGCTACTCGATCGGTGGCGACTACGTGGTGTCGGCGTCCTCGTCGATCGTGCTGCCCGACCCCGTGTGGTGGCTGCGCGTGGGCGGCGATTTCGACGTGGCGATCGACGATGCGTCGCGCTTCGTGATGGACCAGGCGACGCTTGAGCTGACGGGAATCAGCGCCGCGCCGACGCAGGCCGTGGAGGTGATCGCGGCGGACCTCGGTCCGGTGAATGCCGGCTTCTCGACGACGAACTTCCTGCTCGGCGCGCTGCGCATTCGGGCCGGGGCAACGGTGCACCTGGTGGACGCGCACGGCAACGCGCCGGGCGCAGGGAACGAGGCCATCTACGTGAATTCCCTGGTGGTTCCCGCCGGTGCGACGCTCGTGACCAACGGGTTGAAGGTCTACACGCGTGCGGCGACGATCGTCGGCAGCGTGTCCAACCCTGCGGACGTCGTGGTGGTGCCCGGCACGCCGCCGTGCATCGCCGACCTGTTCGGCGACGGCATCGTGAACGGCGCGGACCTGGGCATCCTGCTCGCCGGATGGGGTGCGTGCGGCACGGGCACCTGCGCCGCGGACCTGAACGGCGACGGACAGGTGAACGGCGCAGACCTCGGCATCCTGCTCTCGGGTTGGG
>JBDKKN010000097.1:0-3988 GCA_039796075.1 Planctomycetota bacterium
TCATCACTCAAACGTGACTTCAAGCAAGCTGACATCGTCCTCAAAGTCAGTGCGCGTGCCGATGAGTCGACTGCGGGCGATCAAGCGTTCCACGGAGCCGTCACCCTTGCGAACTTCTTCAGAAACGTTGGCAAGGAAAGCCTCCAAGGCCCAGCACGTACCGTCTTCCTGCATGATCTCGTGGATGCCGTCGCTGTAAACGAAGAGCTGTGCTCCGGGCAGCAGAGCCGTTGTCGCGGTGCCGTAGGGCGCGCCACTGAAGGCGCCGATCATTGGGCCGCTGATGTCTTCATTACCGCCGAGTTCTTTGTCGGTACCGCCCGGGGTGTACAGCAACGCAGGTGGGTGACCTCCGCTGGAATACTTCAGCTCCCGACGTGACAGGTCCGCCACGCCGTACCACATGGTGAAGAACATTCCGTTGTGCTTACTCATCGGGAACATCTCATTCAGTGCCGAAAGTACCGCGCCCGGGTCGCCAAGATCGGCACCGCCCAGCGCATTGACCTGCATGGCGTTCATGACGCTCACTGACAGCAGGGCGGGACCGACTCCGTGACCACACACGTCGAGCAAGTAGATGGCCATGCGATTCTCATCAAGCCAGTGGTAGCCGAAACTATCACCACCGAGGCTCGCAGAAGGAACAAACGCCCAGCGCGTGCGCACACGTCCTTCGATTGGCTCTGGAATCAGGCTCTGTACATAGTGAGCAGCGCTATCAAGCTCGGCGCGCAGGGCGTTGAATACTGCATCGCGTTCCTTCTGCGCGCGGTTGGCGCGGGCGTGGTACTGAATGCGTGCAATCAATTCCAGAGGATCGGGAAGCTTCACCAAGTAATCGTTGGCGCCGCGTGCGAACGCCTCAGCCTTGATTGATGGCTCTTCCTTGACGCTCAGCACAATCAGCGGGGTGCGTGCCAACGCTGGATTGCGTCGATACGCGCTCACCAACTCCAGGCCGTCGGCATCGGGCATCACCAAGTCTTGCAGGATGACGTCGGGGTCCACCTCGGCAACTTTGGCCAAGGCTTCAGATCCCTTGATGCAGGCAATCAGTTGGATATTCTTATGCGGCAGCAGCATGCGCCGGACTGCCTCTGCGATGATCGGCTGATCATCAACAATAAGGACGCGCATCGGGGTTTCTTCGTCTAGTCCGGCTGCAATATTCATTTGGTAACTCCTGGTCGTGGTTTGTTGAGTGCGGCAGTGACTGCCGGACCGATGTGTTCAATTGCTAAGGTTCGTTCCGCGGCACCACTTTGGCTTGCTGCGCCGGGCATTCCCCAAACCACACTGGTGGCTCGGTCTTGCGCAAAGGTACGCCAGCCGCTGTTCTTGAGTGCCATCATGCCCGTCGCTCCATCCTTGCCCATGCCGGTGAGTAGCACGGCGGCGCCGGTACGGGAACGAACCAGCGCGAGGCTCTCAAAGAACACATCAATAGATGGGCGATGGATGAGTTCTGGATCCCCGGCAACGTACTCAAGGGTTCCGCCGGGTTTCATGATCATCTGCTGGGCTTCGCCAGCCACCAGAATCGATCCTGGGACGGGGCGATCGCCTCGTCGCGCCAGTGCCACGGGGCGACCCGTCTGTGACGCAAGCCATTGTGCGAGTCCCGGTAGGAACGTGGCATCCATGTGCTGCACGATCACCACTGCATAGGGCAGTGTGGGCGGCAATGACTTCAGGAAGGTGGCCAGTGCCTGCGGTCCGCCAGTGCTGGCACCGACTGCGACCAAGAGGAATGGGTCATGTGAATCATGTGGATGATGCGGAGCATGCGCGTGGTGCCCCGGACCTCCGGTGGGCTTCCCGGCCATCGCTGGCTTGACCACCGTGGTCACCTCCGCGGTCGCCGGCGCGGCTGCTGCAGCCCGAAATTCCGAAGTGGTCATCTTTCGTACAGCGGCAATCTTGCCCAAGAGCGCTTTGTCTCCCTGCGTCCCGGTGCTGCCCAGGCGTGGTGTGTCCACGGCGTCCAGCGCGCCCGCACCAATGGCCTCATAGACACGCGACGCATTGCCTTCCACGGTGGCAGTCACCACCACAATTGGGCAGGGCGCATCGCGCATGATCAGGCGCGTTGATTCCACACCGTCCATGACCGGCATGATCAGATCCATCAACACCAGGTCGGGACGATCCGCCTTGGCTCGCTCCAATGCCTCAGCGCCGTCGTTGGCCATCCACGCAATCGTCACCCCAGGGATCTGCGTCACCACGCGCCGAAGCGCTTCACGCGCCATGGCGAGGTCATTGACAATTGCGATGCGAAAGGACACTTGAGGATGTTACCGATGAGGGACAGGCAATAAGGCGGCGCGGATCACCGCACGCGTTGCAGAGGACGGTCGAGTCAGGGCGTTCCAACCAGTCCGGTGACTGTTGCGATGAAACTCTGATCTTGGAAACTACCCTTGGTCAGGTAGGCATTTGCTCCGGCGTCCATACCCGCTCGGCGATCTTCATCACGATCTTTGTAACTGACCACCGCAATTGGAACATGAGCGAAGCGTGGATCCGAACGGACCAATCGCACCAGTTCGATTCCATTCATACGCGGCATGTCAATATCAGTGACCAGCATGTCAAATCGTCCGGCGCGGATCTGATTCCAGGCATCCATTCCGTCGACAGCGACTGCTACGTCGTAGCCTAATCGGCTCAGCAATTGCCGCTCAACTTCACGAACGGTGATGGAGTCTTCAGCAACCAAGATTCGCTTGGCAACGCGACGCGGGCCCGTGCTGGCCTCAGAAGCACCCATGCCGATGAAGGTTCCTTCAACGAGTTGCTTACGCAGCGCAGCCAGGGTGTCTTCAACGTCAACGATGAGCGCGGGCGCACCATCGTCAAGAATGGCAGCAGCGGAGATGTGCGGGATCTTTCCAAGTCGTGCGTCCAGCGTTCGGACCACCAAGTCCTGTTCGCCGAGGAATTTGGTCACCACCAGACCAACGCGGCCTTGATCGTCACCCAAGATCACCACGCTGGTGGCTTCATCGCGCGGCGTTTCTCCCAGTCCAAAGAGAGTGGCTCCGTCCAGTAGTCCGGTGGCTTCACCGTCAACATCGCACTGCAGTCGACCTTGGATCACCGTGATTGCGTCGCCGCCGACGCGGAGTACTCGTTCGATACGGGCCAGTGGGAATGCGTACGGTTCGCCAGCAACTTCCACCAGTGCTGCGCGCAAGACGCTCAGCGTGACGGGTAACTGCAGCGCAAAGGTTGTACCTGTGCCAACGCGGCTTTCGATGCGAACGGTTCCCGAAGTGGAAGTCACCATCTGGTGCACCACGTCAAGTCCGACGCCGCGTCCAGAAATCTCCGTGACTTGCTTGGCAGTACTGAATCCAGGCAGGAACAGGAAGTCAAAGAGTTCCCGCTCGCTCAGGCGCGCCGCAAGTTCGGCGGTCTGCATTCCGCGTTCAACCACCTTGCGGCGAATGGAATCGGCTTCAATACCCTTGCCATCGTCAGTGACGCGCACCAGCAACTGGCCAGCGTGATGTCGGGCCTCAACGACGATGCGTGCTTGCTCAGGCTTGCCAGCGGCGCGGCGCTCTTCTGGCATCTCAATGCCGTGATCGACAGCATTTCGAATGATGTGATTGAGTGGAGCCTCAAGCCTTGCCAAGATGTCGCGGTCAACGGGGACGTCTGCGCCAACAATATCAAAGCGAACACTCTTGCCGAGTTGACGGGCCACATCACGAACCATGCGCGGGAATCCGGAGACGCCCTCACCGAACGGTCGCATGCGGCTACCGATCACTTCGTGATACAGCGCCGTGGATACTTCTTCGGTGCGCCGGAAGAAATTCTCAAGGTCAAAGATTCGGTCTGCCAACGATGTTTCGGCGCGACCCACGGCATCGCGGGCGATAGCGATACGTCCCGGATCGCCACGGCGCATCGCTGCCTCCAAGGATTCACGTGCGCGGGTCAATTCTCCGCGGACGGCTCCGAGTGCACGACG
>JBDKKN010000098.1:0-5563 GCA_039796075.1 Planctomycetota bacterium
AATGCTCTGCCCATGCGCCTCCATGTACGCATTGAATTCGCGCTGCAGTCCAGCGGATGCAATCACATCCGCAGCAACCAGTGGGCGGGCCATCTTCCGAGTGACCTCGACTGCCTGCCCGCGCGGCTTTGCAATGCCCTTGCTGTCATACTCAAGCGGCGGCAGTTCTTGCGCCTTCACATCCACTTCGATCGGCGCGTGATCTTCTAAGAAGTTCACCATGTGGTCATCGCGATCAAGCGTGCGCTTTGAGTCCTTGGTATCCACCGGCACGCGCGGATCGCCAGAAATATTCAGGACAAGCGGCGCGCGCGGCGAAACATCAGGCAAAGAATCCGGAGCGACCGCACCGTCGGCATCGTTCCATCCGCCCGCCTTTGGAGTGCGCTTCGCATACGAGTCTTGAATTGCAAACGCCAACGCTAACTGTGGGTAATCAGTGCGCACCGTCTTCTCACCAAGATCAATCTCCAAAGACCGCAGCGCCAGCAGCACCGGCAGCGGGTTGTTGCGGCAACCGTAGACCGAAGCGCGCAACACCGGGTCACGATCGATCCACGCCAGAAAGTCTTTCGGAAGGGCAATGCCCTTCGCCTTGCACTCATCAAGTGTTCGCGTGCGTGCAGCAGCAACGTATTGATCCGCGCGGGAGTTCCATGAAATTCCCAGGGGCGTAGCCGCGAGGCATCCAGCGAACAAAGCGAGCATGACGGTACGAACAGTGTTTAAGCGACCCATTGCTTCGGATCCTACGACTGCCTACCGCTGGTCAAAGCGTGGTCCAACGCGTCACCAACAGCATGAGAAGAGACGCCCGGTCGCCCGGTCGCCCGGTCGCGTGGCGTACTTCCGCGAGTTACGGCAATTCTGACCATTGATGTCTCACCTTGCGCGCCGCAGATGGCCGATGACATGCTCCGTGCCGCGCAGGATGCGCAGCCGTAAGAATGTCAGGAGGGACAACCATGGAACAGCAACAGGGCGGGGGATTTCACATCTTTGGGTGGGTGTCTTGGGGGCGGACGGCGGTGGTCATGGCCCTGCTGTCGGTCGTGTGTGTCGCCATCGGGTTAGCATCGTCCCGGCGGCTCTTGCGCGCGCTGTGGAGGAGCCCATCGGCAACGGTGAGTAACACCGTGCAGGAGTCGCAAGACGACGATTCACTTTCACTTTACTACGGCTCTGAGCGTCTCCTCATGGACGATTATCGGCTCAGCGAGCTTCCTGTGCCTTCGCTCCGCACGCTGTTCGATCGGATCAAGCCCGCGCACGTTGGAACGCTGGTTGAACTGGCACCCGCGGACTACCGCTACCAGCCGGTGCAGCGCGATGATGTTTCGGATTTGCGTGCGGCACATGCGCTGACCGGTGCGGGGACGTCACTGCTACCGAGCGACCCTCGAAATGGGCAGTTCGAGGAGTTCGGTCTGTATCTCGACGGTCGCACGGCCTTGGAGGCCGGCGATGCGGCGCGCGCACGCGAACTGTGGGAACAGCTACTTGCGCTGCCGCCGGAATCGCGCCCATGGCGAACCGTGTGGGCGGCGTTCATGATCGGTCGTTCCTACCAGCGCACGGCACCAGCAGACGCGAAGCATTGGTATCGCTACACCCGTGACCTTGCGGCCGAGGGCTATTCAGATGGTATTGGCCTCGCGAACGCAAGTCTCGGCTGGGAGGCGCGCGCCGAACTTGATACTGGCGACATGGTGCGGGCCGTTGCTCTCTATATGGAGCAGTACGTGGCGGGCGATCCAACCGCCTACGCATCACTGAACGTTGCCGCATGGAAGGCCGCGTCTGGTTCTCCCCGCGCATTCAACGGATACGCACGTGACCCGCTCATGCGGCGCGTTCTCACCGCATGGGCGCTGGCTGGCGGGGACCCATCTGCGCGACCTGACCAGTGCCCAACAAGTGAATTCCGCTTTGAGTGGTGCAATGCATTGGCGGAGGTTTCCTCGGTCGATCCATCGGAGGCAGCGATGTTGGCTTGGTTCGCCACGGAATATGGGTCCGACGAGCTTGCCGCGCGGTGGGTGGCCATGGCTGCACCGGACTCGGACCTGCTCCCGTGGCTCCGCATGCGGGCTGCGGTGCGCACGGGCGACCACGGCATAGCCACGCTTGCAATGCGTGACTTGGTGGCGGCGATGCCGACCGATGATGGGAAGGAGCACTGGCGCGAATCGCGGTACTCGCCGCCCTCAAGGCGCGCATGCGCGCGCGGTCGCCTCGGCGCACTGCTCATGAGCGCCGGACGCTTTGCGGACGCGTTGGAAGAGTTCATCGCCGCGCACGAGTGGGAGGATGCCGCTTACCTAGCCGACCGAGTGCTGGACGAGGATGAGTTACGCTGCTTTGTCGATTCGCTGGCCGATGGACACCTGCCGGAAGCACAGGCGCTTCGGAGCGCATGGCAGACGGATTTGAATGCAGCAGGAGAACTGCGCTTTCTTCTGGCACGCCGGCTCGTGCGCGCAGGTCGGCTGACTGAGGCGCTTGACTACATGCCTGCTCGGCATCGCACAGAGTTGGCGCAATTCCGTGGATTGCTCGCCGCGGGAAACGACATGGCGTGCTCCGCCGATGCGCGCGCCGCCGCGCTCCTCACTGCCGCACGCATTGCCCGCGGCGGTGGAATGGAACTCATGGGAACCGAGCACTGGCCGGATGGCCATTACAACGATGGCAACGGTGGTGGACCAGACTTGGGCCGGTTGCGTCGGCTACTCACCGATCGGGTGCTGGTCTATGCCACCGCAGACGAACTGCGCCGAGTGGAGACTTCGGGCGCGGTGCCTTCGCAACGCTTGCACTATCGCTACTACGCGGCGGACCTCGCGTGGCAAGCCGCACGGCTGATGCCCGACAACTCGCCTGCCACCGCAGCCGCGCTCTGTGAGGGTGGGCGTTGGCTGATGTACCGAGACCCGCGTACAGCGGACCGCTTCTACAAGTCGTTGGTACGACGTTGCGGCGAAACGCCCTTGGGCCGCGAGGCTGCACGGGTGCGTTGGTTTCCGGCGAAGCCGAAGCAGGCCGCTGGGTGACAACGGAGTGCGATCGACGGCGTGCGCATCACGCGGTGATGTTGCGCTCGACGTTCAGTCGCACTGGAAGGCGCTGACATCAGCAGAGGTCATTTTGCGCACGGACCCCAGTTGGCGAGGAGAATGCCGAGATCAGCCCCGTTCACAATGCCATTCTTGTCGATGTCGCAGGCCTGAGAAATGGGGCTTGAGGTGACGGGACCCCAGTAGGAGAGCAGGGCGCCAAGGTCGGCGCCGTCGATCCGTCTGTCGACAAGAATGTCACCATCGCAAGGTCCTTCGGTCTGTGTTCTTGCCCGCCGAACCTCAATGACTAATCCATTGGTCGTTCGGAGAACCGTGATACTCGCCTCACCCACGGTCGTCGAACGCACAGTATCCAGCAGGATGTCCTGAGTTGTGCCATCCAAAGACGTCAGACGTAGCACCACACCCCCGGGGAAATCCGGGACGTCATGGCACTGAATGACCGGCCAACGCTCCACCAATCCCTCTGCGGGAGCGAGCGGAATATCCGAGTTGCGAAGGTCAAGGGGCAGGAGCAGTTGGCCTTCGCCGACCGATGTCTGACCGCCGATGATCATCGTGTCGCAGCATCGTTCTGCAAGGCGGCAATCCTCAAGGAATAGGCGCAGGACGATCAGGCCACTGCTGCTCGCCGCCAGATTGCCGCCGACGGAGAGCGACGCCGCAGTGGTACCTGGTCCCGGTTCAAGAGACACGCTACCGCTGCCGATCGTCAGGTCGCCCGCGATGGAGCCGGTCATCACGCATGAGCATCCTCCAGTGACCACTAAGGCGCCCCCCAGGCTCGTCGATGGCGCATCAAACGACCCAGCATCCGCAATCATCGTGCCACAGAATCCTATGGCTGGCCCGGAGAGCGTCGCGTGCAGACTCTGCAGCCGGAGCGATGTTCCTGCGGCTGACTGAAGCACTGCCGCGATCTCGATCTCATCAACGGAGCCGGCCGTTATGGTTGCTTGGCCCGATACGGCCAGTGAATTCAGCGGTCCGATCGAAATGGGGGCGTCGAGTGCGAGTATCCCATCACCGAGCTCCAATCCTCCCGCGCCGATGTTGCTCGATTGGCGTATTCGGACTGTGCCGCCCATCACGTGCAGTTGACCGTTGTAGTTGCTTGCCTCCGTCAAGGTCAGCGTTCCAACGCCGCGCTTCACTAGGCTGGCAGTACCGCGGTACTCGCTTGCAACCAGACTGGTGGTGAGGTCTGTGATGCTGCCCGAATACTGCTGATTACTTGCAATATCAAAGGTCACCGCTGCCGCGGAACTGATGTCGGCCTCAATGATTCCGTCAGTACCGCCGAAGGTCGATTGCAGGAAGTCCGTATCCGACACAACCATGTCGGAAATGAGACCGTAGTTGTAAACCTTCTGGCGGGGGGCGCCACTGACGTGACTGAGTTGGTACGCAAGCCCCGGTGCCAAGATGTCACCTTGCAGGCGTGGCACAGCGTCGCCGCCGGCGAGGAACAGTACAGATCCGGTCATGCTCCAGTTTGCGCCGAGGTTCCATCCAGTGAGCGTGGAGCGCGCCAAGTCGGTGCCACTCCAGAGACCGTTCGGTCCCAGGGCCACTGTCTGACCTGCTGACGTCAACTGAATCCCACCGAAGGTGGAAACTTTGAGCGCTGCGAAATCCAGATTGAGGCCACCGGCTCCGGTGAGATCCGCGATGTCGCTAAGCAAGAACTGCTGAGCGCCTGACGGGCGGAAGACGGTCATCGTCAGCGTGCCTGCGGTGCATGACAACCGGAACGTATTTCCAGCGGCCTGACTCCAAAATATAGGATTTGTGCTTGCGGTGAATCCGCCGTCAGCCGCAATCACCGCTTGTTGATCCGAGTTGATGCGAGCACCACCAAGGACAGCCGCTTGATAGGTCGCGGGCTGCGTCAGGCCGTACTGCAGGCGCGTGCTACCGCGAAAGTCTGCCGGGTTGAGCGTCGCGGCGGACTGTGCGCTGATCACCTGTCCGGTGGCCGATCTGCACAAGGCGGAATCCGAGCCAACGAGACTTCCCCACACGATCAGCGGCACCCATCGCATCATCTTCATTAGAGAACCTCCCCGGGTCTTCCCGGAGCATGGAAGGTACGCCATTCCCACACCTGTTCCAAGGAAACTCTGCACGGATATTGAGCCAGAGGGGCGGGACTCGCGCTCGAGCATCCTTGGGCAGACATCCCAACCCCATAACGTTGGAACATCGAGAACCCATCGCGCCCATGCCGAATGGGATTGCCGTGGACAACTTTGCCTTCGTGATTGCACTCGCTTACAACGGTTCCAATTGGTTTCCTTTGCGCAGCAAACTGAAGTAGTCGACGAAGTCGCCATCTGAACAGATCTGGCGCTCCGCGCCCACCATTCGCTGGTTGGACCAAGCAATCCGCCCTTCACACAGACGCTGTATTGTCCCTCGTCCACCTCCCGCGATCCACTTATGAACACCAGTATTTCTACACCCGGTACCTCCCCATCCAT
>JBDKKN010000099.1:0-26399 GCA_039796075.1 Planctomycetota bacterium
TCCTTGACGATGGCCAGTCCGCGCTGGAAACTCTCGTCGTTGTAACTACCGCGCACTCCAACACTCGCATAGGTACGCGGTGCGATCTCGCGGACAATCACTTGCCCATCAGTGCCAAGAGTTCCCGTTTCGTTTGTGCGGTAAAGAAATGCCATCGACGTCATCACCCGCGAATCCTGCTGCGAGTATTCCATTTCAACCGGAGACGTCATTGGAATGTCGTTCTTTGAGATGTGATTGAAGAGCGTGCCAAACATCGGCCCCATCTTTTCGTCGCTGCCAGCGCCATCATTCTTGGTGACCACCGCCTCTCGGTACTGCGGATACTCCTTCACTTCGACCACCCCAACTTCGGTCAATAGCGGCCAGCCCTCGGGCAATTCGGCTTCGTGAAAATAGGTGACTTTGCCTGATTTCCGTACGCAACCAATCACGGTCACCGCCATTCCAGCGGCGATCACACTGCCAATGATGGTGCCGAGACGCAGTCGTGATCGCTTTGACGTTTGTGGAGCGGTGTTCTTGTTCATGAGCGTTGGGTTGTAAGTGAACTGTCCACTCAATGTAGCAACCGGAGAGTTGCGGCTTCAGCGCGGCGAGCGTGCCTTCTCTGGGCTCGCGCTTCCGGGTGGGAGTTGATGGAATTGCCGATCCGAACTGAACCGTAGGGGCGTTTGATGTGAAACAGGCGCTTATCGCCCCCTCAGCGCCTGCAAAGGCGGTTGCCTGTATCCTCTGACGATGAAGGATACTTTCGCTGAGCTTGGACTTGGACCGGAACTGCTTGCCGAGCTCGCGGCACTTGGATACGAAGAACCCACACCCATCCAGAAGGCGGCCATCGTGCCGCTCATGGAGGGTCGCGACCTGCTTGGTCAGGCTGCTACCGGTACGGGTAAGACCGCGGCGTTCGCCCTGCCGCTTCTGCAGAGGATTGGCAAGACGCCCGCAGTGGCACTCAAGCCGTTCGCGCTGATCTTGGTGCCCACGCGCGAACTCGCCGTGCAGGTGTCCGAGGCGCTTCATAAGTACAGCAAGAAACTTGGCACGGCCGTGGTACCGATTTACGGAGGACAAGAATTCACCCGCCAGATCCTGGCACTCAAGCGCGGCGCGCACATTGTGGTGGCCACTCCCGGACGTGCGCTCGACCATCTTCGCCGTGGAACGCTTGACCTCTCCGGTCTGCAGACGGTGGTCCTTGATGAAGCCGACGAGATGCTCGACATGGGCTTCGCGGAAGACTTGGAACTGATCTTGGAGGCTGCGCCTACCACGCGGCAAACGGCGCTCTTCTCTGCGACGCTTCCGCCCCGCATTGCGTCGATCGCGGAACGACATCTGAAGAACCCCGCGCGCATCCTGATTCCGCGCGACAAGGCAACCAAGGGCTCGGTGCCAAAGGTGCGGCAGACCGCATACATCGTGCCACGCGCGCACAAGATCGCTGCGCTCGGCCGCGTACTGGACTTGGAATCACCAACGCTTGCACTCATCTTCTGCCGTACCCGCATTGAAGTGGATGACCTGGCTGACCGGTTGGTTGGCCGGGGCTACCGCGTTGAAGCGCTGCACGGTGGCATGTCACAGACCGAACGCGACCGCGTCATGAAGAAGGCGCGCGCTGCAACCGTGGATCTCTTGGTTGCAACGGATGTTGCTGCGCGTGGCATTGATATCGAACACTTGACGCATGTGGTGAACTTTGATGTGCCGGCATCGCCGGAGTCGTACGTTCACCGCATTGGTCGCACTGGTCGCGCCGGGCGTGAAGGCGTGGCAATCACGCTGGCTGAGCCGCGCGAACATCGCCTGCTTCGGAACATTGAATCGACGATGAAGCAGAAGATTGACATCTCAACGGTGCCAACTCCGCTTGACGTGAAGGCGCGCCGACTTGATCTCACCAAGGGTTCGATCCGCGAGCTGCTGCTTGCCGGTGAGCTTGATGGATTCCGCGTGGTGGTTGAGACGCTCGCTGCCGAGTTTGATCCGATGGAAGTGGCCGCTGCCGCAGTGCGCATGGCGCACGAAGCAACGTCCGGCGACGGCGCCAAGGAAGACGAGATGCACATTCCCGCGATCGAGAGTTTCGCTCGCCCACATTCACCCAACCGCAACGGTCCGGGTGGATTCCAGGGTGGCGGATTCCAAGGTGGCGGAGGTGGATTCCAAGGTGGTGGGTTCCAAGGTGGTGGGTTCCAAGGTGGCGGTGGTGGCGGATTCAAGGGCGGCGGATTTAAGGGTGGTTCGCAGGGCGATTTCCAGCCGCGCGGATTTGCACCGCGTGCTTCTGAAGGTGGACCTCCTCCGCGCAAGCCAGGTGGTTGGACCAAGACGCCAGCCGGTGGACCGGGAGCAGGCGGACCGCCAAGCCGCGGCCCACGACCAGGCCCCGGTGGCAACACCCGCGACTCGCAAGACATGGTGCGCATCTACATCGCCGCTGGTACCAAGATGGGCATCCGCCCTGCTGACTTAGTGGGCGCCATTGCAAATGAGGCGAATGTCAATCCACGCGGGATCGGCGACATTGAGATTGCAGAAGCATTCTCAATTGTTGAATTGCCAGAACGCGATGTGGATCACGTGATCCAAGCACTGCGCGGCGCAACGCTGCGCGGGCGCAAGGTGAAGGTGAACCGCGATTTGGGTATTCGGAAGTAAGACTGACGCGGCGAAGGTATGCGCGTGTACATCAGGTGTACGTACGCCCTTCGCATTAAAGTCATTCACGTCAACGCAAACGCATCAAACAACGCGCATCAGTATGGGATCTTTCCCGTACTGCTGCCCCATTCTTTGAATGCCTGCATGGCTTCATCGCGCATGAGTTGTGTCATGGGGATAGTGCGCGCAACGGGCGCCTTGGCAAACTCACGGTAGATGAAGTCATCATCAAAGTTGATCGCCGCGGCATCCACCTTGGTGTTTGCAAAGTAGATCCGTTCGAGGCGCGCCCAGTAGATGGCTGCCAAGCACATGGGGCACGGCTCGCAGCTGGTGTAAATCACGGCGCCGGAGAGATCAAAGTTTCCGATGTGCGCGCAGGCCGCGCGAATCGCTCCTACCTCGGCATGCGCAGTGGGGTCATTGCGAGCGGTCACTTGGTTGGTGCCCTCGCCAATCACCACGCCGTCCTTCACAATCACGGCGCCGAACGGCCCGCCCGCGCCCGTGGCAACATTGGTGCGGGAGAGTTCAATCGCCCGTTTCATGTACTGCTGATTCTGAGCGTGTTCCATCGATCATTCAGATCGGCTGAACGGCGGTGAACGCAACACGAAACCGGGGGTGTTGCTTGTACGCTGAGTAGACAGGTACTGACCCATGATCCACTCCACGCTCACTCTGACGCTATCGATCTTGTTGACGCCCATGCTTGCGCCGCCGGAGCCGCAGGGTGCGCCTGCCGCCGCACCCGCGGCTGCGCCGACGGATGGAACGACGGTTAGCCCGGCGACTAGTACGACAGACAACCTCGCGGCCAGCACGACCGTCAACCCGGCAGTCACCGCGCTGTTGAACCGCGCAACCGCGCCGGAACCCGACGCCGCACGCATGCGTCGGGCACTTGCCATCGCGGGGCTTGACGGCGTGGTCACAACCGATGCCATCACCGCTGCCGTCACGTCCGCGCGGACCGCTTACCAAGGCTGGCGTACCGAAACCGAAGCAGCCGCGATTGAGGAATGCAACGCCGCGATCGCCTCCGAGCCAGGAACGCGCGTGCCGCGCCGCTCGATCAACTTCATCACGCAGCGCAGACTTGATGGATTCCGTTTCGAGCGCGATGCGTTTGAGCAATTGCTCAAAGACTTACCTGCAGGGAGTGACGCCGCAGCAACCATGGCGCGCGAGTCACTTGAAGCGCGTCAGGCAGAAGCTATTGCAAAGAACGCGGCGCTCAACGGCATTGCTGACCTTGGGCGCACGGATATGGTGGAGTGCGCGCTTCGATGCGTGACAAGCAGTGATATCTCGCCGGAACAATTGCGCGCCGTGCTCACCACCTACGAGCGCGAGCGCACTCGACTACTGCAGCGCGCCTCGCTTGCTGTTCTTGAGTCAGACGCACGCAGCCTGCGCATTTCCAACATGATCAAGGCGTGGGAGGACCGGCGCGCCGCGAATTCCGGCGGCGCGGACAAGAGCCCCAGCTACACCGTTGCCACTGGATCCACGGCAGCACGCATCGCAATAGCTCTGCAGACTGGTCCGATGGCGGATGCTTCCGCTGAGATGGCGCGCTTTCAGCAGAAGACTGCGGCACAACTTGATACTGTGCTTTCCCCGCAATCAGCGTGGTGCATGTACGCAACACTGATAGCGTCAAACCGGAAAGATCAACTATCCGGGCGCATTGCTGATATCGCAAACTTTGCAGAGACATTACCGACAGAACAGCGCGATGTCGCGCGCGTGATGATCCGCGAGTTCTGCACCAAGGATCGCCCGGCAATGCAAGAGACCGTTCGCCAGTTAGTGGAGGCGCTCGAAACACAAGTGCAACCGGTGCGATCCATGTTGCGAAATGACGCATTGACTGATGCCGAATTGACTGCACTTGAAACACAGTTGGCGGCGCCACCCGCCACCGCGGCTTCATACGGAATGTCTTCCGTGATGGACGGACGCGTGCGCGCAACCAATGATCTTGAGCGTGCCGTGCGCGCACTGGCAGGCGGATGAGAAATACATGCATTGCCACTCTGACGGCTGCACTCCTGACACTGAGTTCTGGATGCGATCGCGCTCCGTCTGCACCCGGCTCTGCCTCGGCACCAGGTTCTGCCTCGGCCCCAGCCCCCGCCCCAGCCCCGGCCTCAGCACCGGAAGGAATGGTCTGGATTCCTGGCGGAGAGTTCAGTATGGGCAGCACCGATCCGCTGGCGCGGCCGGATGAGCAACCGGTGCATCGCGTTCGCGTGCATGGATTCTGGGCAGATATCACCGAGGTGACCAACGCGCAGTTTGCTGCCTTTGTTACTGCCACCGGATACAAGACCGTCGCCGAGCGCCCGGTTGATTGGGAAGAATTGCAGAAGCAAGTGCCAGCGGGAACGCCAAAGCCCGCTGATGAATTGCTGCTGCCGGGATCGTTGGTGTTTGTTGCTCCAAGCGCGCCCGTTGATACGAACAACGTTGCGCAGTGGTGGCAGTGGACGCGCGGCGCAGATTGGAAACATCCGGATGGACCAGGCAGTTCGATCGCTGGACATGACACACTGCCCGTAGTTCAAGTGTGCTACGAGGACGCGGTGGCTTACTGTCAATGGGCAAAGAAGCGACTGCCCACGGAAGCGGAGTGGGAGTACGCAGCCCGCGGCGGTCGTGAGCAATCCGTGAATCCATGGGGCAATGAGCCCGTCGATCCCACGCGTGCCAACACATGGCAAGGTCACTTTCCTGACCGTAATACTGGCGAAGATCATTTTGTTGGCCTTGCCCCCGTGCGCAGCTTTCCACCCAACGGATACGGTCTGTATGAAACCGCCGGGAATGTGTGGGAGTGGTGCAGCGATCTCTATCGCCCCGATACATACTCGCAACGCGTTGCCGCGACAGGGATAAGCGGCGTCACCGTGGATCCCCAAGGCCCAGCTTCAAGCATGGATCCGCGCAATCCAAGCGAGCCGGTGAGCCGGATTCATCGCGGCGGTTCGTTTCTATGTAATGACAGTTACTGTGCGAGTTACCGCGTCGCGGCGCGGATGGCGTGCTCGCCGGACACGGGGATGTCACATGTTGGATTTCGGTGCGTAAAAGATGCGCCGGCGCAGCGGTGACGCACGGGGCAAAGTGCACTCAAAATGGCTGAACGCATGCCTGCGGCTGAACACCGCGCCCATTGGCATCGACTATCTTCCGCGCATGAGTCTCAAGAACTTCCGCAAGGGCCTGCTCGGTCAATTCATGTATTTCGGCGTGGTGCCCAGCGTTGTTGTGGTGCTCGCCATCATCGGTGTCACCGCATACCTTGGTGCGCGCGGAATTCAGCAGGACGCTGCGGAGATTGCCCTGGCCGAAGCGGAGCGGATCGCAAATGACATCGAAGGACGCCAGCAGAAGGCTGTCGGTACTGTGACTGCTATGGCGCTGGCATTTGAGTGCGGCCTCTTTGAAAATCGCGATGAAGGGCTGACCTATCTGCGCTCCATCGCAAATGCCAATCCGGAATACGACGTGTTCGTTGGCTTTGAGCCGAATGCGGATGGGCGTGATGCGGCTGCCGTTGCCAACCCCGCCACGAATCCCCAGTCAATCGACAAGAGTGGACGATTTGTTCCCCGCTTTGACCGGGACGGAACCGCTGCGAATGATTTAGTGCTGCACGCAAACTTGGAGATCACCAACACCGAGTACTACCGTACTGCCAAGCAACAGTTCTTCGCCAACAACTCTCGGAAGCCCGTGGTCACCGAACCACATGAGCACAACGGCGTGCTCGATACTGAGATTGTTGTGCCAATTGTGATCGACGGCCGCTTCATGGGTGTTGCAGGCATCGCGCGACCGCTGGTGCTTGCTGGAGAACGCGCCAAGGAAACGGCGAACAAATCCGGTCTGACTGTCCTGATTCTGACTGACGAAGACAACTTCATCGCTGCCGCTTGTGGCGACCCAACTATCAGTGAACAAGAGCGCGGAAACTATGCCGCGGCCATTGGCAAGAATCTCGATAAGACGCCGTGGGCAACCAACCTTCGTCCGCTCCTCGCCCAAACGGGGGCTGCGTTCATTGGTCGCGCAGTCAATCCGTTCACGGATGCAGAAGATATTCATGCGCTTGCCCCCATTAAAACCGGCGGGTGGCGCGTGGTGGTTGAAGTGCCGCGCGCGTGGCTGATCAAGTCCGTCTGGTCCGGACTGTGGGTGAACTTGTTGGTAGGAGCAATCGGAATCGCCATCATGGCCACGCTGATCATGCGCACCGCATGGCAGGTGGTATCGCAAGTCCGCGGAGTCACTGTGGGTATCAGTAGCACCGCCGTTGAAATGGCAAGTTCCAGCCGCCAGCAAGAGGACGTCTCACAAACCTTTGGCTCAAGCAGCGTAGAAATTGCCGCAGCGGTTCGGCAGATCACTGCCACCGGCACCGAGCTCCTTCGCAAGATGGAGCAACTCGCGGAAGCCGCCAGCGAATCCGCGCAGAACGCCACGGCAGGACGTGCCGGCGTGCAGGCCATGGGAAGCACCATGGACGGCCTGGCTGCAGCGACCACCAATGTGGCCGAGCGCCTGTCCGCTATCAGCGAGAAGGCCACCAGTATCAACACGATCGTTGACACCATTACCAAGGTGGCCGATCAGACCAACTTGCTGAGCGTCAATGCCGCTATCGAGGCGGAAAAGGCTGGCGAGAGTGGACGTGGATTCTTGGTGGTCGCGCGCGAGATTCGCCGACTGGCCGATCAGACAGCCTCCGCCACCTTGGACATTGAGAACATGGTTCGACAGATGCAGGCCGCCGTATCCGGCGGCGTCATGGAGATGGACCGATTTAGTGAGCAAGTTCGTCGCGGCGTCACCAACGTCGGCGATGTTGGACAGCGACTCACGCAGGTGATCGATCAGGTGGGAAGTGTTGAGAGCCGATTTGCCGAAGTTACCGAGGGCATGCATAGCCAGGTGCAGGGTGCAGATCAGATCCGCCAGGCGATGGATGCACTGGCACAGAATGCCACACGAGCAAAGGAGGCCACCAGCGAATTCTCGCAGGCGGCCTCCATTCTCCGTGAGTCGATCATGTCGCTCAGAAGTATTGTTGGTGGTGAAGTCGGGGTGTGACCGCCCTCGACGTCGTCATCGTCACGTACACGGGCCCCATGCGGCAAGGATCACCGCCATGTCGGCACCATCGGTAACGCCGTCGCCGTTGTAGTCAAACGCGGACGCTTGACCCCAACTTCCAAGCATTAAACCCAGGTCCGCAGCATCCACGGCACCGCTGTTGTTGGCATCGCCAGTGCATTCAGGCGGCGCCCCGGGTGCACTACCCATCGCAATGATGCTGGTGGGTAACAGGCCTGGAATCGAGTAACTGGCAGTGCAGCCCACATCCACCGATTCGCCCGGAAGAATCACTTCGTTGTAGGCAGCATTGGTCACTACGTAGTGGTTGCCGACTTGGCTCTGCAGCACTCCGCTCCAGACGCTTCCGACTGTTGCGGTCCAGTCAAACTCTAACTTCCAGCCACGGATGGCGTAGTTGGAAGCGTTGGTGATGCGGAAGCCGCCCTGCCCTCCGCCGGTCCACTGATTGGTGAACGCAAAGGTCACTGCTGCCGGAATGATCGGCGGCGCGCCGGTATCACCGTAGTCAACACCACCGAAATCAAGATCACTGGTGGAGAAGAACACCTCATTGTTGGGATCAATGCGCTGCCATGTGACATACAGAACATGGCGGCCCACTCGCGCAGGAAGATCGAGAGTCATGTAGTAACTCATCCCCGCGCCCGATGTTCCGCAATGACAATCCGTGCTGTTTTGTCCGCACGATCCTGCCAGCGTTGCGGTCTCGCCGCCAGCTACCGGCACCAGATCTGCCCAACGCAGTGGCTGCCGAGGGTCATATCCATCACGGGTGATGTACGCCTTGAAGAAACTCGGGTCGTGCGGCGTAGTGGTGAAGAATCGGCATACGCGCGGACCGGCCACCGCCGGAGTGGCGAACCAATCCGTACGCGCTAGGTTAAGGCCTGCATACTTATCTCGACCTGCTCCGGGAAGTTGCCCATCCGGAATGGTGGCTGGATAGTCATATCCCGGAATGTTGCGGGTGACCTCGTTCCAGTCATAAAACGCCTGCGTTCCAGCAACCGCAATGGCGGCACTTGCGGCAGCGGTCTGTGGCGTCTCGGGATTGTCGAGGAAGATCTTGTAGGTACGACTGATTGGATCGGCCATGGAGCCATGACCAAACGCGGTGAGTGATGTCGAGACGGTCACGAGCAGAGTTGATAGGCAGGTAATTAACTTTTTCATCTTGATACCTTTCTCTTGAGATCTAAGAAATACGGTCGCGGGGTGAGGTGAGTTCGTCATTCACGGTGTTGTGCAGTCAGCACAAACTCATGGCAGGCTCAGGGTAATTTCATGCCTTGGAAGATGGTGTCCAGGAGTGACGCTCCGGGAAGCGCGGTGTCTTCGCTGAGCTCCCAGAACATCACGCCTCCCAGGGCTTTCTGGTTCGCAAAATTCATCTTGACTTGCGTTGATTCCGGGTCGTCATAACTGATGAATCGCTGCGCAGAGGGTGAGTAGAGGTACGGAACCTGCGCCTCGGCGTTCCAGTAGCGCGTGTAACCGGCGGCACCCACGAAGGAACCGTTGGAGAAACTCAAGATGCCGCTACTGATGAGCGAGTTGTATGGAAACTCCGTCTCGCCGAGTCCGGGCGAGACCGCTTCTGATCCAGGCTGACCGAGGCCGTTGCCGTTTGGTCCGGGCTGCACGGCGCTCCATCCACGACCGTAGAAGGGCATGCCCAGCACAAGCTTGGAAGGCGCAACGCCGGGGTTACCGTTCATCCCGTTCAGGTAGATGTCCATGGTGCCGGACACCGACCACTTGGCAGCCGATGGATTTGGATCAATGTTCACCATCGGTGAGTTGAGCCCGGTGTACGAGTCCCAGCCACCGTGGTAGTCGTAGGTCATGACGTTGATCCAGTCGCAAATCGCTGCGATGGCTGGAGGGTTGATGTCGGCAATCTTGGTGTCACCGGCAGGGGCTGCAATGGTGAGGTAATAGGTGCGGCCGTCGATAGCGGACTGGCGATTCAGTTCATCGCGCAGCGCCTGCAGTAGGAGCAAGTAGTTGCCGCCGTCAGTGGCGGGATCGCCGATACCGCTCTGCGACAAGCCACCGCCGCCTGGATACTCCCAGTCGATATCAATGCCATCGAAGCCGTACTTGGCAACCACATAGACGGCGGACTTTGCAAAGTCTGCACGCTTCTGAGCGCTGCGTGCGATTGAGAAGAACGGTGACGAGAGCGTCCAGCCACCGATCGACGCCATGGTGCGCAACTTGCTGTGCGTTTGCTTCAAATCGCGCAGTTGTGCAAAGTTACTGCCCTCGCGGAATGCTGGCGACATGGTGAGCGCTTCGGCAGCGGTATTGGCCTTCACATCGGCCCACTCATCAAAGAGACCAACGCCAGCGCTCAGCGTGGTGCCGGCTGGTTGCTGCAGATAGTTGGCGTAATCGCTGTACCGCCATCCGCGGTATGAAGAGACAATGATGTTCCATGCACTTGGCATGGTGCGATCGAGCGGAATCAGGAATGCATAGTTGATGACATTGATCCGATCGGCGCGCACCGAAGTCACTGGGAAATTCTTCTGATAGATGCCCCAATTTGGGTAGTAACCGACAATCTTTCGCTGCTCAACGGTGGGCATTTTGTCATAGCCCGTGCTGTCGGTTGGGCATGCGCCCCATGCAGAAAGCATGGCTGCAATGTCGGCTCCATCAACGGTGCCGTCGCCAGTGAGGTCTCGCACTGTTCCTGGGCCCCAGCTGCTTAAGAGCAACGCAAGATCGCTACCGTTGACTTTGCCATCACGGTCGGCATCGGCAGCGCATGTGCCCGTGGCACCACCGCCGGTGCCGCCACCAGTTCCGCCACCAGTGCCACCACCGGTTCCGCCACCAGTGCCGCCGCCGTCGGTACCGCCGCCGCCACCCGCAGTGGTGCTGAAGGTCAGACCAGTCGGAAGTACGCCGGATGGGGACTGATTGAATACGCAACCCACCTCAATGGATGCGCCTGGCGCAACCGTGCCGTTCCATGCTGAATTCACCACGGTGTAGTGATTGCCCACCTTGCTTTGAATCACCCCGTTCCACAGGCTGGTGATATCCGCGTTCCAATCAAACTCCAGAACCCAGTTCTGCATGGCCTGACCAGAGTCATTCGTGGCAATAAAATTGCCTTGCCCCCCGGTGGTCCATTGGCCCGTAAATGTGAAGGTGGCGTCCGCGAAGCACGGCGCTGAAATGGTGACAGCACAGGCAATCATGCCAAAGATGTTCTTCATGACGAAGGATTCCTTTATGTGTAGCAGGCGTAGAATTACTGCGCGCATCAGCGTGCGCGAAGTCTTGACTGGTCCAAACCAACGATGGGGCGTGCCTTGACCAAGTTCGGGCGTAACGCCCGCTCGACCGTCTTCCACACCATCTACCCTACGCACCCAGTTCCGAAAGGGTCAGCGAAGAAATTGATTTTTTAAATGTTTCTCCCCAAGCAGTTACGCCGGGACCAACCCACTTGAGGGCGATAAAGCGGGAGGTGCTGTTGGCGATGTGGCGGGAGTTACAGGTCCGGGCGCAGTTTCTGAATTATTCGGCTTGCCGTTCTTCGAACCCTTGGTGCCCTTCGTGTCCTTCGTGTCCTTTGTGCCGCTCGTGTCCTTTGATGCGCCAGGATCAAGGGCATCGTTGAGCAATGCTGCCAGGCGAACGCCGCCAACTTCAAGGCACGTATTCAGCGTGGGTAACCACTGCTTGTAATAGACATCATCAATGCCGGCCTTCCCGGTGGGCGCGGTGCTGTACAGCTGCCGGGTAATGCCGAATGATTCGTTTGCCCATACCGCTGGATCAGCAGATGTTGTCCACTTCTTGCGTTCGGGCGCAGTGATCGACTCGCGTAGATCGGCGGACATGACTGCCCACCCACCCTTGGTGTCTTTCAGGCGACGCTGGATCAAATCTGAATCCCACACCTTGTGCATATTGGATTTGCGACCGAATGCCTGAATGGTCAACTTGTTGCCGCCCAAGTCTTCCTTGTAGGAAACATGAAACGGCTGATGGATGTCACCCACAAAGTGAAAGAGCAGGCGCACCGCAAGAAGCCGCTGCTCCTTGGTGCTCGCGGGATTCTTCAGAATGTCGCGGTACTTGTTGATGGACGAAACAATCTGCAATCCATCGGCGCCATCACGATTCATGTCAAGGCTCTTCGCTCCGCGCGGCACATTGATGTAGTGGAGCGGCTTGAGCCAGTCATACTCAGCATTGCTGCGCATCTTGTCAGCCCACACTGCGGCATCGGCAACGGTTTCATCACCAAGAATCTCGCGCAACTTCTTAGCGGCTTCTTCACTGAGTCCAGCGGTGGCAATGGTGGCGACGATTTTGTGACCGTCATCGCCCCAACCAAAGCAGGGCGAAATAGCGGTCAGGCTAAAGAACATCGCGACGGTGAAGCGCTTCATTGCTGAAGGGTACGTCAGACCAACACTGTTATGCGAATTTCTACCCCTGGCCTTGGAGGTGGAGGTGGAGATGGAGATGGTGGCAACGGTGACTGTCGCGACTATGGTGACTGTGGCGGCGGCGGCGGTGGAGGCGGCGGTGGCGATCCATCGGTCTCTCTGCGCCGTTTCCCATCACCGCGCGGCGGCGGTTCATCACCAGCGGCGCGCTCGCGTGCATAGCGCAGCTCCACTTCGGCGATCGAGATAGTGGTGTCCTTGATCGCTGCAAGCAGCTCGGTGAAACCCGCGCGCCCGGCGGTGAGCTTGGGCTCCGCGGACAGTGCGTACACGGTCACCATGTACGACTTTTCGCCCGGACCCTTTGAGCAAGGCGGCGCATATTCCGCGCGACGATTCACGGTGTTGATTCCCCACGTGCCAATATCACGCTGACTCTCCGCGAGCGCCTTCGTTGCAGGACTCAAGCCCCACAGAACGATGTACGCATGTTCATCCACACCTTCCTTGCCACCGGGCGGAACGTGGTGCATTGCGATCGCCACGCTCTTGGTGGCCGCCGGCAAACCAGTCCATTCGATCGGCGGCGAAATGCTGTCTCCATCACAGGTGTATTTCTTACCCAACATGCCACCGGCACCGACGCCCGATGAATGCACTTCGAATCCATCCTTCGAAGGAGCCGCGGTACGGCGCACTTCATTTGGTGGCGGACCACCGCGACCTTGACCGCCGCCACCTTGCCCGCCGCGGCGATCACCGCCGCCTTGGCCGCCACCGCCTGGGCCAGCTCCACCTTGACCACCTTGCCCGCCACCTTGCCCCCTACCCGCGCGCGCTTGTCGCGCGTATGACTCTTCCTTCGTCTTGCCATCGGGATCAACAAACGTCAACTTCACGTTGCCCGATTCATCAATCGAATAGTCGATCCGTGATGTTCGCCCCGACACCTGGTAAGAGAGCGACCACGCCTTCGGACCGGTCTGCTTGAAGCCGGTAATGCTGGCGCCACGTAACGGCTGCAGCGATGGACGAAACGGCGCCGCGTGCGCTTGCGGCGAGATCTCGTCACCATCGACCGTGACGTTTCCGCGCATGCCCCCGTTGATATACGGATAGGTCTTGCTGGCGTGATAGTGATATGACTTTGTACCGCCGCCAATTCCTTGGCCTGCCGTAACGGTGCATTCATGACCATTGAATTCATCGAGCGCACCCGTAGCTCCAAGCGGGCAAGCACCAGCGGCGCCGGGCTTCGCCTTTGGGTTGTACAGCCCGTAAATGGCAAAGCCATCAAGCGCGAATGCAATGGGGTTACTCGGGCCAACCAACGTCTGCAATGACAGCGGAGCAGCGTGATAGTGATAGTCATCCGCACGCCCGCAATGGCCGCCAAACTCGTCAAGCTCGCCGATGGCGAACGAATCTTCACCACGATTATTCAGTGCGTTAAAGATCGGAATACCGTTTGCCGCCAGCGCGATGGCGCCGCGGCGAAGTGAAGTCTTGCCAGAGATTGGACGCTCTGCAAAGGTTGGCTTCAGTGGAATCTTCCACGCGTTGTCCGCGGTGTATGCCTGCGGCATGGGCACCTGCTGCTGCCACGCGCGGATACCCACCATCATGGTGAACTCGAGCGGCGCGTGCGGCATACCGTCCGATTCGACGTACAGCCATTGTGAATCCGTACGCGTACGCACCGCGGGCGCAAATGGGACGAACGGCGCAACCTGCCACGGGGCCGGCGCGGCAACTGCACCTGCCGGCGGCGCGGCAACTGTCGCTGCTGCTGGCGCTGAAGGGCTTTGAAGTTGACTCAGCGACGAGACTCGCACGGGCGCAGATGTTGAGAGCGGCAGCTCTAAGAGCGCGGGCGGAGCACCTGGCTCCGGCGGATGCGCGAGCGCAAGCGACACGCACACAAATGCCGGTCCCAGCAGTACCGCGACAGGCCATCGATCTGCGTTCATCATGTGACTTTCCGAAATATGTTGAGGTACAAGCAAACTGAAACGTGCGCCGCCATGACCAGAATTAACTATTGCCGCACAACGCCGGAGCGGGACACCCCATTTCAAGAAACCGACTTCTGGTCGATCATTACAGCGGTTTCTCAAGTACCTCAAACACCAAGTCCGCACGCCGAGGAGTGCCGGCGCGCGGGTCGTGGTACGGGAACGGTTCGCGCTTGCCCGTCACTTCATAACCACGCCGCGCATACCACGCGATGAGCGTTTCGCGCTGTGCGATGACCGTCATGCGCGCGCGGGTGAGACGAAGTTCTTCGCGGATGACCCGCTCCGCCTCGGCCAAGAGTTGGCGTCCGATGCCACTGGCCTGCAGCGTCGGGCGCACTGCAAACATACCGATGTATCCCGCGTCGCCAGCATCGTCAATACGAACGCACGCCACCACGCTGCCATCTTGTTCGGCAATGCGCACACGCGAGCGCGGCCCGCGCACGACCTTCGAAACTTCGTGTTCGTCGGTGCGCTGGCCATCAAGTAAATCGGCTTCTGTAGTCCAGCCCGCGCGACTGACCTCACCGCGGTACGCGCTTTCTATAAGCGCAACGAGCGCAGGGACATCATCATTGGTCGCTGTGCGAAATGTGATCTCTGCGTTCATGTGCGCAAGTATAGGAATCACTTCACTACTTCACCGCTCATCTTGGTATCCGGCACGTCCGCCGCCATCACTGACTCGGAGCGCCCTTGCACCAAGTCATCAATCATCAGTACAAAGCCGGATTGCATGGCTGTTTTCATCGATACACGCGTGGCAATCACTACTTCCGCTGCCGCGGTGCAACTGGCGGTTGACTGCCAGACCAGATCACCAGTGGACGTGTCCCACAGCTGCAGCGACACATCGACCGTCGTCCAAAATGTTCGACCGAGCGTCAGACCAAGAAAGTCGAGTCGCGGACCAAAGTTGCTCACGGAACCTGCCAAGGTTGGCACCAAAATGTGCCGTACCCCAATGGCCTTTCCAATTTTGGACAAGCGGTCGAAGTCCATCACTCCACCATCGCGATACGAAACTGCCAGTAAATGCCAGTCGTTGGCGAGGCCCGCTTTATTGATCCGCGAAGCAGTCACGCCGGCATCAAGCACAGTCTCACCGTGTTTGCTTGACAACAGCGCTGCATGAAGCGCCATACCCGTCAACGCCGAATAGCCCGGCGCCGATGGCGCCTCCGCAGGAAGAACTGCGCAGATAGGCGGTACCGAAAGCAGCAGACCCTTTGGATCCGGATCCAATCGATACGCCACCGAGTGTGACTGTGCAACCATTTTGAAGCCATCGGAACTACAAGCCGCCAGTAAGAGGAGCGGCAAGAGCAGTGCGTAGCGATGTGGCGTGCGTCCCATATTGGCTCCAACATAGCGCCAAATCCGGCGGTGTGAACCGTTCACACACAGAGACCGCGCTTTCCACGCACCTGCGTGGGTTTGACACAGCCACCGCACTGCTCGACAATGCCCCCTTCCTCAAGAAAACACCTATGAACCTACGCACCACTGGCATCGTCGTCCTTGTTGTTCTCCTCATTGCATTGTTGGCTTCCACCATTCACTATGCGGGCAAGGCCACCGACGCAGAGACCAAGCTCAAGGCTGCGGAGTCAAGCGCGCAGGCGTCTGCGGCAGCCGCGGATGCCAACGCCTCCAAGTTGGTTGAGCAGTCCGCGAGTAGCCGCGCCGAGATTGAGACGCATCGCTCCAAGCATGAGCGGCTTTCAAAGGAGAATGCTGACCTCCAGCGACAGGCTGCCGAGGGCACCAAGGCTGCGGAGTCGCATCGCAAGACCCTGGCAGAACTTTCGTCAACACGCGAGACTACGGAACAACTGAAGGCCGAGCGCGACGAACTCAAGCGACAGGCCGCGCAAGCCCGCGCCGAAGCTGATGCAGAACGCGCCGCCCGAGCCAGCGCACTTGCCGCTTCGGATGCACGACCAGCGCCGATGATCGCTCCAGGAAACAGCGAGTCAAACGCGCCCGTTGGTCCGTCCATCTATTGGATGGAGAAGCCGTGGTACCCAAATCTTGAACTGACGAACACCATGTGGCTGTACCGCAATCCGGCCAAGACCGATGCCCAGCAGCAACTTGAGTACCGCGAAGCCGAAGCCGAACTCCGGCGCCGGGGTGCGCTGAAGTAAATCACTTCGGTACTGACTTGAACGTCCTCGGCAGGTAGCCTGCCGCCGTGAACAGCACAGAACGACGCGCATTTCTTGTGCACGCAACTGCCTTAGCGGCATGTGGTGCATCGCTGGCCTCTCCATTTGCTGCGGGGGCTTCGGCACCATCAACACCGACGGATACGACGCCGCCCGTCCCCGCGCCACCAGTTGCAGCACTGCCGCCGCTGTCTTCTGAAATCACCGCCAACACCTTGGCGGAAGCAGAAAAACTTGCTGGCATCACCTTCACTGAGAAGGAGCGTGCGCAGATCGTGCGCACCGTAGATTCGCTGCGCACGCAGTTCCACGATCGCGCAGCCCTGGGGTATCTGCCGAATCAACTAGCGCCCGCAGAAGTATTCCGAGCTGAGCTTCCAGGATTGCCGTCGGTAGCAGTCACTACTGAAGGTGATCCACTTGAAACACCGCTCTACAAGTTGGCAGCGCGCACGCCAACTGACGAAGAGCTGAACTATGAATCAATCCCGATGCTTGCCGCCATGTTGCGCGCGCAACTTGTCAGCAGTGAACGCTTGACGACATTGGCGCTTGATCGATTTGATCGCCTCAATCCAACACTTTTCTGTGCCATTACCGTGGTGCGGGAACAAGCGCTCGCACGCGCGCGTGCCATGGACGCGGAACTGCGCGCCGGAAATGTTCGTGGACCACTCCACGGCATCCCCTATGCAGCGAAAGACCTGCTTGATACCGCTGGCATACGCACCACCTGGGGCGCCGAGCCTTGGAAAGAGCGCGTTCCCGCCACGAATGCGTGGGTCATTGACGCGCTCGACCGAGCCGGGGCTGTGCTCACCGCAAAGACTGCCGTTGGTGCACTCGCATACGGCGATATCTGGTTCGGCGGCACCTGTCGCAACCCATGGAACCCAGAGCAAGGCTCAAGCGGATCCAGCGCGGGCAGCGCGTCAAGCGTGGCTGCCGGAATCGTTCCGTTTGCCATCGGTACGGAAACACTCGGCTCCATTGTGAGTCCGTGCACCCGGTGTGGCGTCAGTGGATTGCGACCAACCTTCGGCCGCGTGCCACGCACCGGATGCATGGCACTGACGTGGTCGATGGACAAAATCGGCACCATCGCACGCCATGTATCTGACTGCGGGATCGTGCTGGGCGCCATCAATGGATTCGATCCGCACGATGCCTCCAGTGTTTCGCAACCGTATCAATGGTCGATGCGCCAAGACGCGCGCGGCCTGCGTGTGGCCTATGTTCCCGAGTGGTTCGCAGGCGATGCAGCGGATGGCTATCAACCCGTTCTTGATGCGCTCCGTGAAGCAGGCGCAGTCCTTGTTGAAGTGAAACCACCGGAAGTGGATTCCGGCGCCCTCATGCTGCCGGTCGTCGCCGAGGGCGCAGCGGCCTTTGAAGAATTGACACGCGGAAACACCGATGACGCGCTCGCATGGCAGGCTGATGAGGCCTGGCCAAACACGTTCCGCCAAGCGTGGTTCATTCCCGCCATCGAGATGCTGCAAGCATCACGCCTGCGCCGACGCGCCATGGAAGCGATGCACACTTGGTTTATGCAGTTTGATGCAGTAGTGGCGCCACCATTCGCGGGCGACTTGCTGCTGCTCACCAATTCCTGTGGTCAACCATGCGTGGTGGCACGATGTGGCTTTGAGAACCCAAAGACTCCGCGCACCGTCACAGTGATGGCACGCAACTTTGATGAAGGCACTGCCCTCAGGGTGGCAAGCGCCATTGAAAGTCGCCTTGGTAAGTGGGACCGATTCCCAGCACTGTGATCCGCTACCTGCGCCGATTACTGCAGGGTGGCAGAGACTCGCTGGCCATCATCCAACTCACCTTGATTGCTGACCACGATTTCCTCATCGGTGCGTAGTTCGCGACGAATGTCCTTCCCGTCCGCGGATTCCATCCACACCACGCGGGCAAGCGTTCCGTCATCAATATCAACCGCAATTCGTGCGCGGCGCGCAACACCCGCTTCAACCCGGTAGAGATAGGGGACGCCACCCTGCCGCACGATGGCGGCGCTTGGAATCAACGGTGTTTCTGCAAATCGCTTCACTACCAACTGCATACGACCGTAGCTGCCGGGGATCAAGTGCGCTGCACTCCCTTCGGCAAGACCCTTGGGGAGTTGCGGAAGTTCACGGCCCTTCAGGTCGGCATGCTGGGTCTGTTCCGACTGCGCAACGAACGTACGGAATTCTGCAGGCGTTCCGTTGTAGATATCAATCTCAACGCGCAGTGTCCGATCTGACGGACTCAATGCAGGCGAAATCCGCGTGATTGTGCACCGAATTGGCGCGCCGGATACAGAATCCATACGCAGTTCCACTTCGGTGTCTTTACCAACAAGTTGCGCCACTGTGTCCGGCACACGCATGGCGACCGTGACAATGTCCGTACGAACAATGGTGACGATTGGCATGGCGCCCGGAACGATCATGGCACTGGGAACAAACGTCCCGACATCTACCGCGCGTGCTGCGATGACGCCAGCAAAGGGCGCGCGCAACTCGCCAAGTGCCACGTCTGCCGGAGTGCCTTGCACTGGCTCAATGACAACCACTTTCTCACCCTTGGTCACGGCATGACCCATGTCCTTCTCAAGAAACGTGACAGTCCCAGCCACTTTCGCAAAGAGATCGGCGCGGTAGTACGGCGCAATGTTTGCAGGCTGTTCCACGCCGACAGCAAGATCAGCGCCAGTCTTGGGGTGAATCGACTTCACCCGAATTGGCACGGTGTCCGCGGCTGAAACCGCAACGCGGGAATCGGCGGTTGCCTTCGCGCCCACCTGCTGCGCACCCGCGCGCTCTGCGACACTCAACACCGCGGCCGCAGAGAGCGCCACAGTGCCAATCAAACGAGCCGGTGCGTGCGCCAACCACTGCTGTTCAAAATGGTTCTTCATGGAGTGACTCCTTCGCCTGCAAGCGGCGCTTTCATTTCTTCTTCAATATCAATCATGGGCTTAACGCGGCGCACCAACAGCGTGTACATCACTGGCACCAGAAACAAGGTCAGGAACGTGGAACTCAGCATGCCGCCAACCACTGCACGCGCTAGCGGAATGTTCGCCTCATGACCACGCCCGATGCCGATCGCCATCGGCGTCAGCGCCAGAACGGTCGCCAGGAAGGTCATCACAATGGGGCGAAAGCGTGTCGCTGCCGCTTCACTGATTGCCTGTTGGGCCGCAACACCTTCAAGCTGACGTTGATTGGCAAAGTCAACAAGCAACACACCGTTGTTCACCGCCACGCCTACGAGGAAGATGGTTCCCATGAGTGACTGCACATTAAGCGTGGTGCCGGTCAGATACAACATCCACGCCACGCCAATGAATCCAAGTGGAACCGTCAACATGATGACACCCGGACCAATCCATGAGCGGAACAGCGTCACTTGCAGCAGATACACCAACACCGCTGCAAGTGCGAGCCCTAACGCCAACTGCTTAAACGAGTCGTTCATACGTTGGAATTCGCCCTTGTATGAAATACGCATTCCTTCCGGCAGCTCAAGTTTGGACACTCGCGCCTCAATGTCGCTTGCTACCGAAGCCAGATCGCGTCCTTCGATATTCACCAAGACATTGGCAACGCGTCGCAACCCGGCGTGGTTGATTTCTACCGCACCGGATGTACGCCGCGGCGTCACCACGCTGCCAAGGTTGATGGGCGTTGGTTGCAGTGCGCCCTTCACGGGCAGCGAAAGCACATCGTCCATGGTTCGGTCAACGTCCTCAGGAAACTGCACACCCACAAAGTATTGGTTGCCAGACTGTGAATCGATCCAGAAATTGCGATTGACAGACACGCTTGAATTGAGTGCCACCACTACCTGCAGCACCACATCTTCAGCCGAGAGGCCCAATTCCGCACTCTTCACGCGGTCAACATCAAGCACCAAGTACGGTGCATCGTCACGCTGTTGAATGCGCACATCGGCAGTGCCCTTGACAGGCGCCACCAGGTCACGCACCTTGCGCGCAGTAGCGAATGCGTCCGCATTACTACCGCCCTCAATCTCAATATCAATGGGCGAAGACGCGCCATAGTTCAACGCGGTGGAAATCATGCCGCCCGTATCAAGGTCAATGCGCAAGTCTGCAAAGGCCGGCGTTGCCAAGAATGCACGGCGAATGTCCCCTGCCCACTCCTGGGAACTCTTGCTGCGATTCTTCCCTAGCTGCAGCCGAATCACCGCATCTTGCTGCCCCGAATTCGTGGTGTACGCCGCGGACCAATCAGGATTCAGACCAATCTCGGAAACAATCATCTCTCGCTCATTAGCAGGAACGGTCTCCTTCAGGAATCGCTCCACGTCCTTGACACGCTCCTCTGTGGCGTCCAATCGCAAGTTGGAAGGCGCACGCAGGCGCAACACAATCTGCCCGGCGTCCACTTGCGGGAAGAACTCACGACCAATGAACGGAACCACTGCCAGCGAACCAATGAAGAGCAGGCACACCGCCATCACCACCTTGGCGCGGTTACCAAGGCACCATCGAAGAGCTGCCAGATATCCAGCGGCTAACCCATCGATGCGACGCTGAAACCGCGCCGACAATCTTGCTATTGCACCCGGCGGCCGTGTGGCACGTTCGTGCGCATTCACCTCATCACGCGCGCGTCGATGGTCATCAGGCAGAAACTTTGCGCACATCATTGGCACAAAGGTGCGAGAGAGAATGAACGAGGTCATCATCGCAAAGCCCACTGCAAGCGTCAGTGGGCGGAACAGAAATCCGCCGATACCTGGCAACAACGCAAGTGGCGCCAGCACAATAAAGGTGGTGCATGCAGCCACCATCACCGGCACCATGACCTGCGAGCAACCATCAATGGCTGCGCGAATCCGCGACTTACCCATGTGATAATTGCGGTGGTTGTTCTCCAACTCCACAATCGCCTCATCAACCAGCGGCCCGATCGCCAGGGCCAATCCACCAAGCGTCATCGCGTTGATGGTGTTACCCGTGGCATACAGCCCAATGATTGCGCCCATGACCGCCAGCGGAATGGACATGGTGGCAATCAGTGTCATGCGCCAGTCACCCAAAAACAACAGAATCATGATGGAAACCAACACGGCCCCCACAATCCCCTCAAACACCAGCGAGCCCAAAGCCGAACGCACCGCGACGGTTTGATCCATCACCAAGTCCAGCTTGGTGCCCTTGGGAAGCCGCTCTTCCATTCCTGGAATATTGGCGCGCACTCCATCCACCACACTCAAACTGCTTGAACCGCGCTGGCGGTACACCGGCACGAACACTTCATTGCGGTCATCAATACGCACGCGCGACGTCTGAATAGCTGACGCATCCTCGGCGCGCCCAATATCGCGCAGCAACACGGTGGCCTGCGCGCCAAGGGTAATGGGAAGATCGTTCAAATCTTCCACACGCTCCACCATGGCGTTGCTGTCCAGCAAAACCTGCTCTGATCCAAAGTACGCGGTGCCGGGTGTCACCATCAAATTTCCGCGCCGCAACGCTGCAACAACATCCATCGGAGCGTAATTACGCGCTTCCATCTTGGCGGGATCAAGGTAGATCATCACGCTGCGATCACGTCCACCAACCACCACCGGCGCAATGCACCCAGGAACCGCGCCAAGCATGTTGCGCACATTGATGCGCGCAATATCCTTCTGACGCGCGTCATCCATGGAGAGGTTGGTCACCGTCAGAATGCCAACCGGCATGGTTCCCGTTGCATCAAACGGCAGCGCTACTGGCGGCAGCGTGTTGGGCGGAAGATTTGGCAGCGCACCCAACGCCAATGAGTTGGTCAGTGTCAGCGCCTCATTCGGATCAATGTCGTCGCGGAAATAAACCTTCACCACACTCACGCCAGGCACCGATCGCGACTCCACAAGCCGTGCGCCCGGCGCTTGATTTACCCACCGTTCAATTCGATTGGTGATCGTCTTCTCTATCGACGAAGCCGGCATGCCCGGGTAGTACGTGAGTACCTGTACCGCGGGCGACTTGAACACCGGCAGGATGTCCACCGGAATCTGCGTCAGCGAGAGAACTCCCAGGATCGCTAGCACCAATGCGAACGCCGCCACCACGTACGGGTTCCGGACGGACAGGCGAATTAGCCACATCGTGCGTAGACCTCGGGTCGGGCTCGGCACGCGGCCGCGTTGAAATATTGCTCCACGCGTTGCAGTCTAGCGATTAGCCAAGACCAATCAGTTGGTGTTTCGGTCGGCGCGTCCTAGGCTATGCGTCGTGACTTTCCGCCAACATGCCACCGCCGCCCTTGCCGCCCTGCTTCTAGCAGCATCGGCAAGTGCAGATACGCCGCCCATCGTGCGCGCGCCGCAGGACGAAGTCATCTATCAAATCATGCCGATCGCTTGGCGTGATTCAAACCTCGACACCGTGGGCTCGGTGCCCACACGCTTTGGTGACTTCGGCGGACTTGCTGCCACGGAGAGTTTGGATTACTTGCAGTACCTCGGCGTGACGATGGTCTATCTGCAGCCGATCTTTCCATCGGCGGCGTACCACGGATACCAGCATGGACCCGCTGACCAACTGAACTCGCGCTTCGGCACTGAGGCGCAATTCTTGGCGTTCGTTGACGCAGCACATGCGCGCGGCATCAAGGTGATCCTTGACTTTGTTGCCTATGGCATCAGTCAGAACTCACCGTACTACGCGTCGGCGTATGGGAATCCTTCAAGCACTTACGACCCGTGGCTGGCGTTCACCAATGCCGCCAACACTTCATATGTCGGCTCGCTGTACACCACCTGGAACGGCGGGCAGGTTGGCTTCATTCACTGGAACCTCGCCAACGTCGCCGCCGTGAACACCGTCACCAACTGGGCGAAGAAGTGGCTTGACCCAAACGGCGACGGCAACACCGCCGATGGCGTTGACGGCTTCCGACTTGACCACGTGTGGGCCAGCGGCGGCGAAGGTTGGGGCGCCAACATCACCTTCTGGGAAACCTGGTGCAGCGCATTGCGCACCCTGCGTCCCGATGTCTTCATCTTCTGCGAGCCATCGGACTGGGGCAACTACGGCACCGACCTACTCACCGTCAACGCCTTTGATGCGGTGATCACCAAGCCTTGGCAGTTTGCCGCGCGTTCCGCGGTGACCAACCGAAACGCTTCGGGTCTGTACAGCTCCATGGCAACCACCGTTGCCGCGGTGCCTGCAGGAAAGTTCATCGTTGCGCAGACGAGCGACCACGACGCCAACCGACTCGCTTCGGATTTCGGCAGCAACAATGCTCGTCAACTGCTTGCTGCTGCAATCCTGTTCACGCAGCCGTTCACACCGAACATCTACTACGGCGACGAAATCGGCATGAAGGGCACCAAGGCGGGCGGCACCACCGACGCGAATGACATCCCCATGCGCGAGCCATTCAAGTGGCAAGCCGTCGCCGGCGCTCCCATGACCAACTATGCGGCGGCCATTGCTGGCACGCCACCTCCTACGTACGCCGCCAACAATGACGGACGCAGCGTGCAAGAGCAAAGAGGCGTGGCGGGTTCGATCTTAGAGACGTATCGATCACTCATCAACGTGCGCAAGAATTCCGTAGCACTGCGGCGCGGGGCGTATCTACCGGTCATCTGCCCAAACACTGGCATCTACGCATTCGTACGCAGCGATGCAGCGGAGACCGTGCTAGTAGTCATCAACCTCAACTCCAGTTCCGCAAGCAGCACCATTGATCTCAGCGCGTTCACCCTGCCCGCAACCGGCACCGTTCCAACTAGCCTAGAAAACGGCACAACGCTTCCGGCGATCACCGCGTCCAACAAGGCTGCGTACTCCGTCTCGCTCGCCGCCCGTTCATGGTTTATCGCGAGCGCCGCGCTTTCCATTCCGCAGGTGGTGACGCATCCAGACATCGATGGCCGCTCGCTGCCAACTGATGCGGGCGCCGCCGCACTGCGTGCAACGCAAGCGTGCCTCTCGTCGTTTGCAGACAACGTTGGCGAACTCAATCAGCTCTTCGCACGCGCTGACGGCGACGCGCTGCGCGTTTCCATCACCGGCAACCTGCCGCAAGATGGCACCTCGCTTGATCTCTTTATTGATGTTGATCCAGGCGCGGGCACTGGGCAAAATCGCCTTGTTACAGCGCACATTCCTTCCCCACCGGGCGGACTCGCGCCACTTGATGGCACCACCTTTGACGCGGGCTTTGCGCCCGACGCTCTCTATTACATCAATACGGTTGGATCGCTGGTGTACGTCGATCGCGTGAAGCTGCCCAGCACGGGCACGCTTGCCACGAAAGACTTCCTTGGCACTGTCGCACTGAACTCCGGGCGCGGCGTGCTGAGCGCTGGTGGAAATCAAAACAACGTTGAAGTTGGATTTGAGAACACCAACACCGCCGGCATCACTTCTGCAAGTGTTGCCAATGCTGCCACCGCTACCACGGGGATCGAACTACGCATTCCATTTGCAGACCTTGGACTAGCGCCAGACTTCGCAGGAACCGTGGCGCTCACTGCGTTCATCGAACGCGTTGACGGCGCCATCTCCAACCAGTGGCTCCCCGCCCTACCCGCAGGAAGCGGCGACCTTGGCATCGCCCCCAATGCGAACAACATCGCCGGGACGCAACACCTGACCGTGTTCCTAGGAGCCGTGGCAGACCTGAACGGCGACGGCGTGGTGAGCGGCATCGACCTTGGCATCATGCTCGGAAACTGGGGCCCAACACCACCTGGCTCCGGCATCGCCCTCGGCGACCTGAACCGCGACGGCACCGTGGATGGCGCTGACCTGGGTCGATTGCTTGCGCAATGGGGCACGAACGCGGCGTGAACTGAATGTGGGATTCGCGCTGCAATGAACCGGTGCCGGGGCGCGTTCATCTACTGCCAGAAGTCGAGGTTCTTGGCACATCCGGACAATTCATGAACCCCTCATGGGAGCAATGCATGCAACGTGACCTCAATACAAGTAGCAACTGCGTGTATCGACACAGCCGATCATCCGCCACATCTCTCGCCACAGCAGTTCTCTTGGCCCTGGCATTCGTAAACAACGCGCTTGCGCAACAATGGCATCAAGCCACCGGCACTGCCTCGCTCAATATGCAGTCGCTTCTTGCGCGCAACGGGTTTGTCTTTGCAGGCGGAGCGACCGGCGCATATCGGTCGAGTGACGCAGCGGCAAGTTTCGCCGCATCCAACTCTGGAAACGATGCGGTCGGTCCAACGCGTGGCTATGCGTTCGATGACACCTACGTCTATTCATGTACGAGCCAAGGCGTCTTTCGGACCGCCAACAACGGTACGACATGGATCGCGAAGAGCAGCGGTATGAGCACAGTGCTCACGAGCGGTATTGTCCAAGCGAGTGGGCACATTTTTGTTGTGGGCCCGGGTGGCGTCTTTCGTTCCGACAATCACGCCGATAGTTGGGTTGCCGGTGGTCTTGCCGGCGTCGACGTTCGTTGCATCACTGCCATCGGCGACACGCTCTTTGCTGGCACGAATGGCTCGGGCATTTACCGAAGCAGTGACTGGGGTGCCACGTGGATCGCTTCGAATAGCGGACTCGCCGCCACCAACGTCCGCGCGCTTGAAGCAAGAGGCACGACGCTATTCGCGGGTGGCCAGGTCGGAACCGGCGTGTACCGCTCCACCAATCTGGGTGCAAGCTGGACCCTGCTCGCGGGCGGCTTGCCCTCGGGCTCCTACCGCGGATTTGCAAGCAGTGATCAGTTGATCGTTGCTGGATCCTTCGGTGCTGGCGTCTTCTATTCCGTCGACAACGGCGCACGATGGGTGGCGATCAACTCTGGGCTGACCGATCTGACCGTGTTCGATCTTGAAATTCAGGCGGGGTACATCGTTGTCGCCACGAATACACAAGGCGTATTCCGGTTTGCGCTCTCCAACCTAACGGATCTGAGCGGCGATGGATGCGTGAATGGCCCCGACCTCGGCATCCTCTTGGGTGCATGGGG
>JBDKKN010000100.1:0-6163 GCA_039796075.1 Planctomycetota bacterium
TGGCCCTTGGCGGCCGGGGCGTCCTCGAGCAGCGCCTTGATGGCATAACTGCCCAGAACCGGCGCCGGAACGCGCGCGAGGCTGCCAAAGAACTTTCCGATCGGGGTACGACGAGCGGCGACGATGACGGGCTGGTTCATGGGTGGATTCCTGATTCTCTGAAGTGTGGGCTGCGTGCGAATGCAGCCGGGTCGCGAATGATATCGTTCACTTTATGCCGGATTCCACAGAGCAGCAGCCCCCGCGTCGGGTGGTCACCGACAACCTCGTCTCGCTCCAGTCGTTCATCCTGGAGGAGGAAACGCGCTATCCGGGCGCGTCGGGCGATTTCAGTTGGATCATCAGCGCCATCAGTCTTGCCGCCAAGATCATCGCGCACAAGGTTCGCCACGTGCGCTTGCAGAACGTGCTTGGCGAAGACGGCACCATTAACGTGCAGGGCGAGGATCAGTTACAGATGGACGTGATCGCCAACGAGGTGATCATGCGCGTCCTCGGCGGTCGCGGATCGATCGCCGTGCTTGGCAGCGAGGAAGAGGAGCAACCGACCATCCTGCGCCGCGGCCACGAGGGCGGCAAGTACTGCGTGCTCTTCGACCCGCTTGACGGCTCAAGCAATCTTGACACTGCGGTAGGCGTCGGCACCATCTTCACAATTCTGCGCAATGACCCAAAGATTCACGGCGCGGTGGAGACGGTGTGCCAAGCTGGTCACCAGCAGGTGGCCGCGGGCTATGTGTTGTACGGATCGAGCACGGTGTTTGTGATCACCACTGGTCGCGGCGTGCACATGTTTGAACTCGATTCGTCGATCGGCAGCTTCATGTTGGTGCAGAGCAACATTCAGATGCCCGCGAGCAAGAAGATTTATTCCGTGAACGAGGCCAACGCCGAGGGCTTCCCGGAGGGCTTCCAGAAGTACTTGAAGTGGGCGCACCAGAACGGCTACAGCAGCCGCTACATCGGCTCGATGGTGGCCGACATGCACCGCACGCTGATGAACGGCGGCGTCTTCTTGTATCCGCCAACAAAGAAGCATCCGAACGGAAAGCTGCGGCTCTTGTACGAAGCGAACCCGATGAGTTTCCTAGTGGAGCAAGCTGGTGGCGCGAGCGTCACCGCTGCTGGTCAACGCACCATGGACATCGTTCCCAGCCAAATGCACGAACGCGTGCCGCTAGTGCTGGGATCGAAGAATGAAGTCGCCGCGGTGGTGGCGCACCTGTAAATAGGTGCCGTTCACCCTGTCCCTATGTTCAGGGGAGCGGGGTTAGCCCCCGCACGGGCCCCAGTTGGCGAGCAGCATGCCGAGATCTGCGCCATTCACGAAACCGTCCCTATTGAGGTCTGAATTCGTGGTTGGCGTCACGACGCCCCATTCGCTGAGGAGGACGCCGAGATCGCCGCCGTCGACGATGTGATTCACGTAGATGTCACCGACGCAGCAGTTGTTGCCGGGCTCGCAGCAGTCGGGGGTTCCGTCGGTGTTGGTATCGGCAAGTTGGCCGTTGAGGATTTGACCGTAGTCGACGATGTTGTCGTTGTTGCAGTCGGCGGACCATTCGGTCCAGTAGGAGTAGGTTCCGGCTTGCGGCACGTCATTCCACGTTGTTCGTGCCGGGGCATCCATGACCGCCACATCCATAGGTGTCCCGTCAATGTTGTTTGGCTCGTTTGGCTGTCCGTTCGTATTGACTCTCCAGTTCGTGTAGTCAAGCGTCTCTCCCGAAATCCACTCCCACCCGCCTGTAGGCTCAGAAAAAGTCGGTGATGCGGGATTCTGTAGCAGTCCGATCCATGCGGTCCCCACTCCGAGCGTCCTTAGAAAGTCGCCCTCAGGCGGGCTGTTGACCGTCACGAGATAGCCTCCGGCGGCGGCAACTTGCGCACGAGCGATGGCCCATGTCACCGGGTTCGGTACAAAGCGATACCAATGCCCATTCCCCCCATCCTCCACCCGCCACTGCACCGGATAGTTCCCCACGGTGCATTGCACTCGCTGCTCACAGCAATCCGGAATGTTGTTGCCGTTGTAGTCGGGAAGCGTTCCATCATGGCACTGACCGTAGTCGACGATGCCGTCGGAGTTGCAGTCGGTTTCCCACTCCACGACCAGAGCAACCGCCGTGGCGGACTGGGGTACGTCGTTCACGGCAGCAACAAGCGGAGTTTCGCCAATCTGCAGGTAGTCCTCGCAACACGGGTAGTTGTTGGGATTTCCGTTTCCGAAATCACTAAAGAACGAGGGCGCCACGGAAGCGCCGGTGATCCAGCGCCAACCGCCAGCTGGTTCCGCAAAGTTGGTAGCGGTGTGATCCTGATAGGCGCCGATCCATGGCCCTCGCCACCACGTCGCTTGGATCCACAAATCAATTTCCGCAGCAATCGGCCCGACGACCGCTAGAAACTCGCCATCGAGTTCAAACGTTGAGAGATGTCCATTCACACTGACCGCCCTGTCCTGCGCGGCGGACCAGGTCATGGGAGTTGCTGACTTGAGCGCTTGGTACCAATGCCCATTCCCCCCATCCGCCACCCGCCACTGCACTGCATCCCCCGCAAGCGCGCCGTTCGCTGTTACTGCTGCCGTCACTGCCAGTACCGCCACGCGTGCAGAATTCTTCAGGTTCATCGCCGGATCTCCGCCCCGTGCGCCTGGATCGCGACCGGCTCCGAACATCGGGCCAGCAGCAGCGGTGGGCTCTCCGAACGATCCGCCGTCGGCGCCCGCATGCGCGACCGTATCAGGAAGACTTTGATTCATACGGTTACCGACCCATAAGCAGACAAGGGTGGCGACCGCAATCGCCGCTGCGGGGGTGTTGCGGCGTATCAGAGCGGCGGTGGTCGTTGCAGGACCCTCCGGCGCCCCATGCGCCACCCCGGCGAACTCCGAAAACTCCCCATCCCCGACCACCGCAGAAAGCCGCGCGGCCGTGCTTTCGTCAATCACCGCCTTCGCGCCGCGGGGCCGTGGTCCGTCCGTCGGATGCAAGTTCTTCTCCACGGGGACAACGATCCGCCGCAGTATCCCGGATGCGCGCACCATCTCCCCGAAATCACGGATTCGAATCACCTCACCTGCCCCCGCCCGTCGCCTCCACCGCTCGCTGCACTTCCTGCACCGTGCGGTCCATCTCGCTCTCGCGCACGCCCTCGGCGCGCAACACCTCGCGCAGCGCCGCGGCCATCCGTTGCGAGACCAGCCGCGTGGCGCCGGCGCATTGTTGCGCGCTCATGCCAAGCGAAGGCCCGATGGTGTCGTACCCCTCGCCCTCAATCACGCGGCGACGGAATGCGTCGTATTCATCAAGGCGTCCCTCGCTGGAAAGTTGCGCGTGCGCTTGCGTGTGTGCGGCATCCAAGACCGCGATCGCCCACGCGCGTTCGAACGCCGTCTCGGCGGTGCGTTCGTCGGCCGACAGCAAAGCATCATCCGCGCTGGGGTTCGCCCAATCGCTGTCGCTCATCGGCGTGCTGGCGAGATCCGTGAACGGGCGCAGTCGGTCGCGCATGCGGTCACGCACCACGCCGCGGGCGTAGAAGCCGATGCCGTTCATCATCCAGCGCCGCAGTGGCATGTTGCTGCGCCGCCATGCGGGCAGAAAGTCGGGAGCGGTCACGCGCTCGGCGAAATAGCCGACCACCAATTCATCGGGCTCCCCGGCGCGCCGCAGCGATCCGCCGTGTGCATACGCACGCAACGGCGCGTGGTATCGATCCCACAGATGGCGACGAAGCGCCTCCCGCGCAGTCTCCGCGCGCCCGGCGTGCGGCCCGGCGTGCGATGCGTCCGCACCATCGATCAGCGTCAACTGCGCATCAATCCACGTGGCGTGAGTGCTGGGGAAGTGGTCAACGGACACGCGGGGAGGATAGCGGGCGGTAAATAGGTGCCGTTTACCGATGTCTCTAGTTGCAGCGTGTGGGGGACTAGGGATTACGAGCGACCCGGAAGCCGGCCTGCGGGTAGGCGTTGTACGGCGTTGCCGCTTCGTACCTGTAGGAACTGTGAACGTAGTGGGTGTCGTCTGCCCATGATCCTCCGCGAAGTGGCTTCAGCTGACCACTGGTCGGACCGAGTGGGTCGACTTGCGCATCGGTTGGGTAGTTGGCAAACCAGTCGCTCGCCCATTCCCACACGTTGCCGAGCATGTCGTGCAGTCCCAGCGCGTTTCCGGGCTTCGTACCTACCGGCCGAGTCTCCCCGCCCGAGTTTCCGCCGCAGCAGGAACCCCACCATGCGATGCTCCCGATTGTCGAATCGTCATTGGAACCGTTGCTGAATGCCGTTGTCGTCCCGGCCCGACATGCGTATTCCCATTCCGCCTCGGTAGGCAGCCGCATATTCGTCGCTGCGAGATAGGGCTGGACCGCGTTCCAGCTGACGGTTTCCACCGGTCTCAAGTCTGAGTCGACTCTTCCTTGGAAGGTTGACGGATTCGAGCCCATGCGCGCGCGCCACTGTTGCTGGGTCACTTCATGCCGACCGAGGTAGAAGGGCTTCGTGATGGTCACTGCATGAACGGGAAGTTCCCATTCGAGGCAAGGGAACGAGTCTGACCTCTGGCTGCATCCCATCTGAAAGGTCCCTTGCGGCACGAGAAGCATTTCGATCCCCGTCCCTGTATCGCGCACGCGCCAAGCGAGGCCGGTCGCGGCGATAGCTGTTCGAAGCGCCGGATCAGTGACCACTGCGGGGTCCGGCATCGCCTCGATCAAGGTCGCCCAGGCGGGCACCGTGACCCCTGGATACTGGCAGACGCCCCAGTTCGAAAGCAGTACGCCGAGGTCTGATCCATCAACCCGCCCATCGTCATTGATGTCCGAGGCTTGTGAGTATTGACCGGACGTCGTGAAGCCCCAGTACGCGAGCAGTGTTCCGAGATCCGCGCCGTTGATGATGCCATCCGTGACAATGTCGCCATCGCATCGACAGGCGCCGAGCTCAGGGTGTGTTGCGCATTCGCAGATGTCGGGAATGTTGTTGGTGTTGGCGTCGGCGAGTTGGCCGGAGAGGATTTGGCCGTAGTCGACGATGTTGTCGGAGTTGCAGTCGGCGGACCATTCGATGACAGCCGCGCGTACAGGCAACACAGAACACGTTGATGCCTCGCCAACATCATTCCAGACCGTGTCGCTTGGACTTCCATACATGTGGAGATAGTTCTCGGGATTGAAATCACAACTGTTGCTCGGTTGTCCGTTCATCCACGCTGTGAACACAAACGGCCCGCCTGTAACCCAGCGCCATCCTCCGGCCGGTTCCGAGAAGTCTGCAGCAGTTTCATCTTGATAGCCACCGAGCCACGGTCCGTGGATTCCGTTCCATGCAGTCGGACTACTGGCAATCTGGCGAATGAATCCCCACTCGGTATCGGAATCAACCGAGGCTAAATCTGCACCAGCACTTTGGGCCTGACCGCGAGCTTCATGCCACCCAATTGTTCCAGCACCGCCGACGATGCCATACCAATGCCCATTCCCCCCATCCTCGCCCCGCCACTGCACTGCATCCCCCGCCTGCACCTGAAACGCAATCGCCGCTGCTCCGAGCAATGCTGCCGCCGCCGTGGTCTGGATCTTCATATGTGAACTTCCGTTACTGCTGTTGAAATCGCCCGTGCCTGAATTGGGAGTGCGCTCCCCGGCGATCGAGGCGACATCAGCCCCCGCGTGCACGGGAATCTCCCGAGAATCTCTATTTCCCGCCCTCGACCACCACGCCGCGGCCGCCACCACCGCAAGCGCAGTACCGCCGGCAACCCAGCGGATGCCGCCTCCGCGGACGTTCGGCTGCTCGCGCCCAATCTCGCCAGCCACACCAATGTCGCCAATCGCCGCGCCCTCCACCCCCAGCGCCTCGCCATCCGCCTCATCAACCACCCCCATCGCGCGCGCCGCCTGTTCGGCGGTCCACTGCTCCGGCGTGCATCGTGATGGACTGGCTTCGATCATCGTTTCACCATCAAGGCGCGAACGGGCTCCGCATGCGCGGAAATCACCGCTGAACTTCCGCCGATTTCGGCGTGCTGTTCCGCCAGCGTGCCATGATGCCATGCCGCACCGCATCGTGCGTCGGAGAAGGGAAAGGAAAATGCACGCATTCGAGGGTTACACTCATGATCATGGAAGTTCGGATCCAACTCGACGAGAAGGACAT
>JBDKKN010000101.1:0-3196 GCA_039796075.1 Planctomycetota bacterium
CTGCCGACGTTGAGCGACTGAATGTTGTTGTACAGGTCCGGTCCACTCGCAAAGACGCTGAAGCTCGTCACGACGCCGCCCTGAACGTTCGACCGCCAGCAGGTGCTGCCGGTGCCGGCCCAATACTTATTGTCGCCGTTCTGATCGCCGCCGGTAAAACCACTCGCGTAGAAGTTGTTGTTTGCGACCAACGTGCCGAAGTCACTGAACGCATACATGCCAACATTGGCGCCGCCTCCGAACGATGCCGTCCGGAAGAACCAGCCATTGGTGGTGTTGGCAACAACGTCTTCGTTGTAGTATATGCCCTGAACCATGTTGAAAGTTGTGCCGCCGCTGTTTGCACCCAAGGCCGCAAGGGAGCTGTAGCGAACGTACAGATTGTTGTAACTACCAGCAACGCCCGTGGCGTCTGCAGTGGTCTTGTAGACATACGAACCATCAGTCCACACGCCATCGGTGGCCAGGAGCGATGATCCGATCGTTCCGAGTGCGGTGCCGTTTGCGCCAGCGGCCATGTCTTCGAGGGACGAGAAAGCGTTCACGACGCCAGCCGAAGTGGTGCTCACGTAGAGCAGTGCTGCGTTGGATGTGGTGGCCAAAGCAAGGGCAGCCGCGGCAACGGAGAAGCCAAATGATGCAATACGAACCATGATGGAAACCTCAGTAAGGGAAAGGGAAAAGAGACGTGTCTAAGGGTGAGTGAACATAGCCTGAGGCGAACCGAAATCTAGTAACTCCTTCAGTAAGGGAGTTAATTTTTTCCTTGATCCCCTCACGCAAAGCAACGGGATTTCCAATGAAATTCTCACCGTTGTCAGAATTTGCGGAAAATAAAAACCACGCAGGAGACACATACATGTCTCCTGCGTGTAATTTCAATTGGATGTCAAACTCAATGCTTCGCTTACGGGCACAAGCCCCAAGCGCCGAGCAGGATGCCGAGGTCGGCGCCATTCACAACACCGTCCCCGTTCAAGTCCGCGATGCAACTTGGCGGCGGAATCAGTGACGAGTCGAGCGCCATAAAGCGCATAGTGCCTGCGTAGGTCGCCGTGCAAGCCACGGTCTGAGCCACAACGCCGTTGTACAGGTCTTCAGAACTGTTGTAAATGTTGAAGCCAGTCACCGTGGAGGCACCCGTCAGGCCGGAGACGTTCGTTCGATAGTACTTGCCATCCCACGCCCAGAATTGGCAGTCGAAAGCCACGGTCTGGTTCGTAAAGCCGCCGGCATAGCTGTAGTTGTTGTTGACCAAGTCAGCAAAGCTGCTGTACACGTAGGCGCCGATGGTGACAGGGCTGTTCGCGTCGTAACGGGTGGTGCGGATGAAGCGGCCCGTCAGGTTGTCAGCCATGACCTCATCGTCGTAGTACATGCCGTACCCATTCATGAGGAATGTTTCGCCATTCACATCCTTGCAAAGATCCGAGAGACTCTGGTAGCGGATGAACAGATTGTTGTATGTGCCGGCATCGCCCTGCGCGTTGGCAGCGATCTTGTAGAAGTAGGTGCCGTCGGTGAACATGCTCTGCGTCACTGGAATGGACGGAGTGATGTTCGAAGCAAGGGCGCCATTACTGTTAGCAGCCAGTTCACTCAACGATGAATAGCTCTCCAACTTTGCATATGGGGTCAGGTCGGTGCGGAGGAACGCGACGTACGCATTCGCACTGGAAGCTGCCAATCCTGACAGAAGCGCTGCGGATGCCACGAGAGACTGAATGAGTTTCATCTTAAATATGCCTCTAAACAAAGGAATTTTTGGGGACTGACCGGTTTCGTGGCCTCTGCCGCGAAGCGGTAACCGTGAATGACATCGATGACCTAGAAATCATCAATGACTAACAACTTCGGTCATTCTGCCCGGCAACTGCGGCGTTGCAAGCTTCAAATACCGAAATATTATCGCGAGATTCTTAAATCAGCGCATTTATGAATCAGCGTCAGTGCTGCCCTGCCATTCACCGATACATGATCTTCTTGGTCCACGAAGCGATCAGCATTCCGATCACGGAGATACCAACCGCGCCCTCAAGCACCGCCAGGAAGTGTGGCAGGATTCCCTCGGGCGAAAGGTCTCCGTAGCCAATGGTCATAAAGGTGATGCCGCTGAAGTACAGGTGCGCGCCGAAGCTCTCGCCCGGGACACCGTTCAGGAAGTACTGCACCGTGCCAAACAGGACAACCCCAACAGCCGTGGCAAACAAGAGGCGCGCCGGGCGTTCGCCGTATCCCCACAGACCGTTCATGAATAACGAAGACACCCACGCACGGACAGCACGCAGTCGAGCGCCCAAATGTTCGTGCTTGGTGGCAAACGCTTGCCGATGCAACATCTGTCGCTCGTAGGTCTTCTCCATGTAGGTCAACTCACCCGCGTCGGCAAAGTGTCCCATCGACATCGCGTTCAGCTTGAGGTTGCGGCAGATGCGCGTGAGTACGCGTGGATCAGTGTCCTTACGAAAGCGAATGGTTTGCAGAGTGATTTCACACTCCTTAAACGAGCAGAAGTCCATGCGGCAATGCTCAATACGCGCGTTGGAGAATTCGTTCTTCTGAAACTTCGCGTTAACAATGTCACATTCTTCAAACACCGTGCCGCGGAAATAGCACTCTGAGAGTGATGCCTGACTCAGGTTGCAGTGATTCAAGTGCGTGCCCTTGAATCCAACATCGCGGATGGTGGACCAGCGCAGATTGACGTTGTTCAGAACGGCACCGTCCAGTTGCGTCTGCTCAATGCGGATACCGCGCAGATCAAGGATGACTTTCCCATCATGTTGCATGGTGGGCACATCAGCTTCCGCGCTGTGCCCTTGCAGCAATCGAATAGCTGCAGCCGTCCGTTCCGGAGTCCATCTCGATCGCAAGTATTCGACGCTGTCACTCATGGCAAAATCCTGATGCGTTCCGGGCACGCCCAACGTGGGGACGCGAAGTCTACCGCTCAGCAACCCAACAAACTCCCCAACATGGCGCCCGATACCATCACGCTCCATGCAGGACTACCAGCGCAGTTTCATTGATTTCATGCTTGATGTCGGCGTTCTGAGTTTCGGCGACTTCACCACGAAGAGCGGGCGCAAGACCCCGTACTTTGTGAACACTGGAAAGTATCGATCCGGCTCGCAGTTGGTAACACTCGGCCGCGCCTACGCCGACGCCATTGAACGATCGTTCCCCGAAGGGTTCG
>JBDKKN010000102.1:0-3763 GCA_039796075.1 Planctomycetota bacterium
CTGCTTCTTGTGCGACCGCGGATTTGCATGGACTTTCCTGCAAATCGGTGTGCTCGACAACAGCGTGCTTGAAACCGAATGAGCCCGCCCATCAACGGCGCGCAGAGGCATAACTGATGGATATCACAAACGAAACTCACGACCACGCTGAATCCGGTGCAGACGCGCACACCACGCGCACCGATGGCGGCAAGACGCTCGCCCGTGGTCGCGACGCGCTGGCAAAGAGCGCTGGCCCCCGCTTGGCAGACTTTGGCGTTGAGACGGGCAAGGCTCTTGAGCCAAACCGCCGCGGCAAGAAGGCCGCCGACGTAGTGACCGCGACGCCAGAAGATGATTCTGAACTCCCGATGTTCCGGGACGGCTTCAACTGGTTCGTGCTCCGCGTTGCCTCCAACAAGGAGGACTCGGTCCGCAGCACGCTCTTGCGCAAGGTGCAGATCGAAGGCCTGGAGAAGGCTGTTGGGCGCATCATGGTGCCCACCGAGAAGACCAAGACCCTCAAGGGTGGCAAGCAGAAGATCACCGAAACCAAGCTGTATCCCGGCTACGTGTTCGTGGAAATGCGCTTGGAAGCTGACGGACGCATCCCACAGGACGTGTTCTTCCTGATCAAGGAAACCACCGGCGTCGGCGATTTCGTCGGTACCGCTGGTCGACCCACTCCGATGGGACCTGCCGAGGTGGAGAAGATGCTGTTCGACAGCCGTCCCGCCGAGCAGATGCCGCAGGTCAAGATGGACTTTGCTGCTGGCGACGCCGTCACCATCAAGGAAGGCCCGTTCCAGAATTACGAAGGAACGGTCGAGAGCACCTTGCCAGACAAGGGAATCGTTCGCGTCCTGGTCACGATCTTCGGCCGCCAAGTTCCGGTGGACGTCGAGTACTGGCAGGTTGCGAAGGCTGGCACCTAAGTACGCGGGCAGAGCCCAATACGGTGGCTAGACTGCGTGCATGGCAACGATTTCCACGGACCGGATCTCGACCGCGCATGACGGACTCCGCGCGTTCACTCGCACTCTTTCTATCGGCATCGCCGCAGCATCAGTGCTGCTGGTGAGCGGGTGCTCTGCGCCGCGCACGTGGCCTTCCGTATCAGGTAGCCCGGGTATCTCGGCTGACACGCCTCCGCTTCCGCAAGTGGTGGTGTCGGCGCTGAAGTTTGCGCATCAGGAAATTGCCAAGGACACGCCGCTGGTTTACAACCTGCCGGCCGAGATCAACCTTGGTGCATGGAAGACGTTTGAGCGCGACCTTGCGCCAGCGAAGGCCATGTGCCCAGGCGACACGCACGTGTGGACGGTGCGTCAGGCACGCATTGATGGCGGCAAGGCGCAGGTGGATATTGAGTATCCATCGCGTGATGGTTTCTATCAAACGGTGACTGTGCACATGCAGGGCGCCACTGGTGGATTTGATTACAAGCCGGCGTTCCTGCAGTATTGGAAGGTTCCAGTGAAGGACCCAGTGTGTCAGCAGCCGCTGGCGGTGGTTGAGCGTCTCTGTGGCGCTGCAGCCGCAGAGGCGTTGCGTGCACAGCGTGTGGCAGCATTGCCGCCAGGCGCAGTGTTGAGCACAGCACCTGATGGCATCAGTGGTCCAGGTGGAATGAATCCGCAGCCCGTTGCGCCGGCGAATTCCGCTGTGCCTCCGAAGGCTGTTCCTGCCGGAGCCACTGAGGAGCCTTCGAAGTGACGGCTGCTGGTCTCGCCGCTGCACGCGAGATCGCCAAGGACATCAAGCTTTCGCACTCCGTGTTTGCGCTGCCATTTGCGCTCTTGGGAGCATTTGTTGCATTGCCGGACGGCCCCATTGACTGGCGCGCGTTGTCGCTTTCAGCGCTACTGGTAGTTGGATGCATGGTGAGCGCGCGCACCGCAGCGATGGTGGCAAATCGATTGCTTGACCGAGGAATTGATGCGCGCAATCCGCGCACGGTTTCGCGCGCGTTGCCGGCCGGGCGCGTTGCAGTCTGGCAAGTGCGCGTGGCGTTGCTGGTGTCGTCGGCAGCGTTCGTCATGTTGTGCGGACTGTTTGGTGTGCTGCAGAACAATTGGTGGCCGTTGGCGCTGGCGTTGCCGGTGCTCTTCTGGATTTGTTCATACGGATTCTTTAAGCGATTCACCATGCTCTGCCATGTGTGGCTTGGTGCAAGCTTGGCAATCAGCCCAGTGGCGGCGGGTATCGCGGTGCGTTCTGCGGCGGTGTTTGAGCCGGGGCCGTGGCTCTTGGCGGGCGCGGTGCTGTTCTGGGTGGCGGGCTTTGATGTGTTGTACGCCATGCAGGATGTTGAAGTGGATGTTCGTGATGGCTTGCACAGCATGCCAGCACGCATGGGAGTGCAGCGCGCCAATTGGGCGTCGCGCGCCATGCATGTGGTGTCAGTGTTGCTGTTGATTGCATGTTGGCGCGCAGTGCCGGCGCTTGGTAGCGGGGTTGGATTTGCAGCAGCCATCGGGCTTGCAACAGTAGTGATTGCCTCGGAGCATGTATTGCTGGCCCGAGCCGGTGCAGTGGGAATTGCCAAGCACTTCACCACGCTCAACGGAATTGTCTCGCTTGCGCTTGGCGGCGCGGGTATCGCTTCGATCATCGCCGCGCGCGGCTGAGGTGCCTTCAATGCAAGCAGAGAATCGCAAATCGTCAGCGAACGCGCGTACTGACGGGGAGAGTGCCGCCGGTGGCGCGGCAAAGACAGCCGCTCCGCGATTCCCACGGATCTCGCCAGCGCGCATTCAGCCTGCGGGTGAATTGGGTGAGGCGTTGCGTGCAGCATTGTTAGCGGAAATTGATGTTGCACTCCGCGAGTGTGATGGCTTGGCAAGTTGGGAGCAGCCGCGGCGGCGACGCGCCGTGCATGAAATTCGGCGCGCGTTGAAGCGATTCCGTTCGGGCGCGAGTCTCTGTAAGGGCGCAGTGGATGCAGTGGAAGTGCGCGCCGTACAAGAGGAAGTGCGCGGAACGGCCGAGCGACTTTCTGCCACGCGTGATCGTGATGTTCTGATTGAGACTATCGCTGGGGTGTGTGAGGTGTTTCCGCCTACTTCGCGGCGCAGTGTGCAGGCGATCGCCGTAGCGGTCTTGGCGCCAGAGAAAGCCACCACTGCCAGCGCTGATTGGCAGCAGGCTGCAGCAATTCTTCGATCACAGTTAGAAGGAATGCGAACTCGGATGTTGGCTGCGGACTTGCGCGCGGTCGGTCCCGATGGCATTGCTGACGCCATCGCTCGACGCTGGCGGCGGGCGCGACGATCTGCGGCAGTTCCATGGAATGCGGAACACTTGGATTCGCTGCATGAGGTGCGCAAGGAGTGCCAGCGCATCGCTGCACAGTTAGTATTGATCTCTCGGCTCGGTCCGCGTCGTAAGTTGGAAACACTGGCCGCGGACTTGGGAAGCGTGGTTTCCAAGATTGGCGAGGACCGTGATCTTGGGTTACTTGAGGGGTTACTTACCGAGCGGCGCGCGGAATTCCCGGATCCGCGGCAGGTTGCCGAGATGCTTCGACAAGTACACGAGCGCCGACAGCGGTTGCTTCGTTCCGCGTATCGACGCGCCACCAAGGTGCTTGACCACAAGGCGGGGTCGATTCGGAAGTTAATCTCCACGGGACGCGCCGGGTAACCTGCGCGCCCCATGAGCGGAAAAGAACAGCAGCAACAGAAGGGCGCCGCGAACACCGGCGCAGCAAAGACGGCCATCACTCCTACCCGTGAGGAGAACTACGCCGAGTGGTATCAGCAAGTGGTTCGCTCTGCGGATC
>JBDKKN010000103.1:0-8336 GCA_039796075.1 Planctomycetota bacterium
GCGGGGTGGTCGGAAAGGGGGTCATGGTGAGCATGGCGGACAGGGCGGTGGCGAACACTGCAGCGGGCATGGCGGCTCCTTGCCTCGAAATCTACGCGGCTGAAACGAATCATTATCGGAGGGGAATGTTGAAGAGCCAAACGACTGTGCCGCAAGATCCATGGGATGCAAGGATGTGGCAAATTGGCGCACTCGCCCTCCTGGGCGTTGCGGGCCTCGCTGGCAGCCGTCGCCGTCGCAACTAAGACGGGACTGACGCTCCATCTCGGGCAGACATCTGCCTGAACTACGCGTGAAATCACAGGGGTAGCCCATATGGGCTACCCCTGTTCATTTGCATGGATCAGCCCCTACGCGGCTGGATGCGATCATTTATAAGAATTGTGCATCTTTTTTTAAAAATACGATCACGAATTACTTTTGTTAGACCGTAATCGAGGCATGGTGTGCCTTAAGAGCAGAATGTTCCCACTTTCTGACTCTGATTTGAAACTTATTCCCAGCCTGCAAGTTTCCACAAACAGGCATCCGTTTCCCCCTTATTTCGGAGATCAGAACAATGCGTATTTCGAACCGCTTTGAGAAGCACATCGTCGCTGCTGCAACCGTTGCCATGAGCGCTGCCGCTGCGAATGCCGCCGTCGTCACCTGGAATGCCAACCTCGTTATCCCGAACAACATTGACGGTCAATACATCAACGTTCAGGCTCAGACCTTCGGCTCCGCCGCTGGCCTGGTGGCTGGTTGGGACCTCAACCCCTACGGAACTTCCACTACCAGCATGAGCTGGTTCGCCGCAGCGCCCCCAAGTGGCTGCGTTACTGGCCTCGGTCAGGGCGGAACCACCGTCGCGGTGGCCAGCCTGTCCGTCGGAACCTTGGTCAGTGCGGCTTCCACCTTCGCCAACACCGCCTCTAGCGTAACCGCTGGTGGTTGGGTCCTCAATTCAGCCAACTACTTCGGCTTCCGATTCCTTGCTGCGGCTGGAACCACCCACTACGGCTACGGCGTCATGACCATCGGAGCGACCATGGGCGTTCGTACCCTTACTACTATCTCCTACGAGAGCGTTGCAGCAACCGGCATCACGGTTGTTGCAGTTCCTGCTCCAGGCGCACTCGCCCTCCTGGGTGTTGCGGGCCTCGCTAGCGTCCGTCGCCGTCGCAGCTAAGACAGGACTGACGCTCCATCTCGGTGCAGATTGTTGCGCCGAATCATGCGTGAAATCACAGGGGTAGCCCACATGGGCTACCCCTGACGCATTTTTCTGTCTATTCACTCGGGTTATCTGACAAACAAAGATTTCTTGCAGCGAAGACGGATCAATCATTTGCAAGACAGCAAATCCGCGGCATGTTGTCCTTTGTCTGAGGCAGGCGCTCCGCAAAGGAGCCGGCTCCAGACGCGTATTTACTGTTGGAACAATCGGAAGAAGGAAAAGGGAAAACATGTCTATTTCATACCGGTTTGGCCGTCACGTTCTTGCTGCATCTGCAGTCGCGATCACCATGGCTGGCTCCGCCCACGCCGTAGTGAGCCGCTGGGACTGCAACCTGAGTATTCCAGCCACCTCCGCTGGCCTGTTCATCAATGTCCAAACCCGCGTCACCGGAACCACGGGTGCGTCGGTATCGGGTTGGGACTTCAACCTGTACACCACCAGCCCGACCGCTCCTTCGTTGACCATGTACGGCAACATTGGAACCCGCTTCATGCGTACGCCGGGTCAATTTGGCTACTCAGTCGGCAATTTGGCCGAGGAGCAGGACGTCGGCGCGGAGCAGTTCGCTTTGGGACTCTTCAACCCGGAGGGTGACGCGTACAGCGCGATCTTCAATACGGGCGGACAGTCGGGCGTCGGCAACTGGAACTTGAACTCGATCAACTACTTCGGTTTCCGGTTCGCAGCCAACACTGGCGCGACTCACTATGGCTACGGCCGCATGGATGTCGGAGCAAGCGCCAACGTTCGGACACTCAAGTTCATTGAGTGGAACGAGACCGCAGGCGCAGCAGTACAGGTCATTCCAGCGCCAGGCGCGTTGGCACTCCTTGGACTGGCGGGATTTGGTCGCTCGCGACGTCGCCGCTGAGCCCGCGACTTTCATGGTTCGCCGTGCGTGCGAACCCAACACACTGATACCCCTCGAGGGGCGGCCCAACAGCCGCCCCTCGTTTGCTTCGTACGATGCGGTTCCTGATGCACACTCGCCCGGTCCAACGTCTCTTGATTCTCGGTTGGGACGCCGCCGATTGGCAGATCATTGACCCGCTGCTCGCGCGCGGACAGATGCCCAACCTCGCCGCGCTGATTGCGGCCGGGACGCGGGCAAACCTCCGCACCATGGAGCCCAAACTTTCGCCGCTACTGTGGTCCACCATCGCCACCGGCAAGACGGCCGACAAACACGGCATCCTGAACTTTGTTGAACCAAACCCATCCGGCGATGGCGTGCGCGTATCTGCAAGTACCACGCGCAAGACCAAGGCGCTCTGGAACATCCTTACGCAGAGTGCTCTGCGCGTGCATGTCGTGGGTTGGTACGCCTCGCATCCCACCGAGCCAATCAACGGAACATGTGTCAGCAATCTTCTGATGGAGCAGGCACCAAGTTCAGCAAGTGCGCCTTGGCCACTGATGACTGGGGTAGTGCATGGTGCGCCAGAGTCCGCAACTCGTATCGCTGCAGCTCGCGTGCGCGTCACCGATATCACTCGCGATGAGCTGAAAGAATTGTTTCCCAATGCTGCGCAGGCAGCGCGTAGCGATCAGCGCCCGGCAACGCTTGCCAAGGAATTCGCGCGGATGCGTTCTCTGCATCGCGCCGCGCTCGAGACGTTGCGCAGCGGAGCGTGGGACTGCGCCATGGTGTTCCACGACACCATTGACACCATCGGTCATCACTTCATGGAGTACCGACCGCCGCGCATGAGCCATGTCAAGCCCGCTGACCTGCGCGTCTACGGCGAAGTGATGGATCGCGTCTATCGAATGCATGACCGTTTGCTTGGCGAACTCATGGAAGTAGCCGGCCCGGGCACTTCGGTCATGTTGATTTCTGATCATGGATTCCACTCCGGCGCCGAGCGTCCGGTGATCTTGGATGTGACCAAGGAAGAGCGCGCGGCCTTGGAGAGCCGCTGGCACCGAATGCATGGCGTGGCGATTTTCTCAGGACCCGGGTTCTGCGTCGGAGCATCGATCGGCGCGCCCACGCTTCTTGATATCACCCCCACCGCATTGGCGGCGCTTGGGCTCCCTGTGGGGCTTGATATGGATGGCCGTGTTGTTGCCGAGGCATTTGCAGTTGCCCCAACGATCGCCACCGTCCCAAGTTGGGACGATGTTCCTGGCGAGGCAGGCATGCATCCGCCCGAGATGCGGCAGGATCCCTTTGAAGCGTCGAGCGCGCTGCAACAACTCATCGACCTTGGATACATGGCCGATATGGGCGGCGACCACAAAAAGCTAGTGGAGCTCACCCGCCGCGAGTCGCAGTTCAACCTTGGCGTTGTACTGATGACCACGGGGCGCGCTGCGCTTGCGGTACCCATCTTCATCAAACTGGTGGCGGAGTTCCCGGGCGAAGCGCGTTACCTTTCGCTCTTGGTGCACTGCCAACACTCAGCGGGCGATCACGCTGCAGCGCTCGCCTCGCTGGAGCAGTGGGAGCAATACGCGCCTGGGAATGCAGAGGCTGCCATGCTTCGGGTGGTGTCACTCATTGCGCTTGATCATGATGCTGCCGCTGCACTTGCGATGGAGACGCTTGTGCTGCAGCACGGCAGCGCGCCGGAACGGGCACGCCCGATCGCCGACATCTTGGCGTTGCTGGGGCAGTGGCAGGCTTCCAGTGAATATGCCGCGCGTGCCGTGGAGCACGACTCACTCGCTCCTGAGCCACGGCTGTCTGCAGCGCGTGCGGCGTTAGAACTGGGCAACTTTGAGCAGTGTGCCGAATTCTGCATGGACGCCACCGAGCGAGACATGGCAATCCCCGAAGCGCATCATCTGCTTGGGGCGGCTCTTGCATGGGCGGGTGAGTTAGAACATGCGTCGCAGAGTTTTCAGATTGCCTTGAAATTCGCCCCAAAAAACTGTGAATCCCTCGCATTTGCGGCAGCAGTAGAGCGTGCGCGCGGCAGCGCGGCTGCAGCGGCAGAGTTGGATGCTCGACGGGCGGAGTGCTCCACTCATGACGCGGCCAGCGCGGCGCCCACGCAACTGAATCGTCACTCGGCGCGTCATGCCCAGGCATGGAAAGAGCGTGGACGCTTATGACAACCTTCGGTCTCATTGCATGCTGTTTGTGCATCGCCGCGGCAGGAACGGAGGTTCCCAAGTCACTGTCTCGGTCGGAGGCAACGGCAGCAGTGGATGCAACCGTCAAGCGGATCGCGGATCGTTCGCGTGCGGCGCGAGCAGCTGAACTGAAATCGGGCGTACTCACCGTTGCCGGCGCACGTATGCCCATCTGGGCTACCCAGTTTGGTCCAAAGTCAAAGGATGGCACGCGGCCACTGTGGATTTCCATGCATGGCGGCGGCGGCGCACCCGCGCAGGTGAACGATCAGCAATGGGACAACCAGAAGCAGCTCTATCAGCCGGCTGAGGGTGTGTACGTTGCACCACGCGCGCCGAGCAATGAGTGGAATCTTTGGCACCAAGCCCCAGTCGATCAACTGTTCGAACGGCTCATTGAAGATTTGGTGATATGCGAACGTGTTGATCCGGATCGTGTGTATCTCATGGGATACAGCGCGGGCGGTGATGGTGTGTATCAACTGGCGCCCCGCATGGCAGATCGATTTGCGGCTGCGTCGATGATGGCGGGGCACCCCAACGACGCGCGCCCGGAAGGGCTGCGCAATTTGCCGTTCGCCATTCATGTTGGTGGGGATGATGGTGCGTTTGATCGCAACAAAGTGGCTGCGCAATGGGGTGTCATGCTTGACGCGCTGGCACAATCGGACCCGGGCGCCTATGTGCACCAAGTGGAAGTGCATGCAGGAAAGGGGCATTGGATGGACCGCGAAGACGCATCGGCTGTGCCGTGGATGGCAAAGTACACGCGCAACGCGCGCCCCTTGAAAGTGGTGTGGTTGCAAGATGATGTCACGCATCCGCGGTTCTACTGGCTTGCTGTTGATGAACCAAAGCCAGGTCAGCGCATTGTGGCAACGCGGCAGGGGCAGGAGATCAACATCGTGGAAGCGCCATCGGCGCTCGCACTACGGATACTGCTTGACGATGCCATGCTCGACTTGGACAAAGATGTGCGGGTCACGCAAGGCGGCAAAGAACTCTTTGTGGGTCGCGTGCCGCGTTCCAAGGCAGTGATCGAACGCACGCTTCAGGAACGCTTTGATCCCAAGGCGGCGTTTACGGCAGAAGTGAAGGTCGTGACTGCGGCGACGACGGTTGTTGCGCCGGCGGCTCCCGCGGCTCCGGCGACTCCCGCACCGCCCGCTCCCGCTACGCGTTGAGCATCGTCACCACGTGTAGGTGAGCTGCATGGTGAACATCAGCACCGAATCAGTAGTTGGATTGTTGGCTGGATCCAAGATCACTTGAATGTCTGGCTGCAGCGTCAATGTTTCGGTGAGTTGCAACACATAGGTGAGCTCAAAGCCGTATTCGTTCTCATGTGCAGTGGTGGGATACGGGGCTTCAAGCCAATAGAAACCACCGGCCAGGTACGCCTGTTGTGTCCTCAATAGAGCGGACTCACTGGGACCGTTCAACACCAGACCAGTGGCGAAACTGGATTTTCCGCCTTGCACCGCTCCAAGTGCGTCGTTGGTAAAGCCCGCACGCATGAATATTCCCAGTGGTGCACTTTTACTGAGTTTCTGCTCAAGATTGATGGCGATTCCCGCGCCGGTTTCACCCTTTGATGTTCCAAAGAATGGCAGCACACGGAGAGTGCCGGGGCCAAGTCCCAGGACATCTTCCCCGATAAGCCCCAACTCAAATGTATTGGTCCAGTCGTCACTGGAAATGCCTTGGACCGGGCTTGCGCCATACACCGTGTTGTTGGCACTGCTTGCAAACATGGCGTAGAACCAATTCACGGGCTGCCACTGCACCACTACACCCAACGCGTTGTACGACCACGGCAGGGTTGCCGGATTGATGAATTCATAGTTCATCAACTGATTGAATTGGTTGTTGGCGTAGGTGTTCAGATCCATGTACATCTCCGGATCGAGCAACCCCGCGGTCACCACTACCTGCCCACCCATGAACGATTGCTGCCAGGCCAGTTGATAGAGATAGGCAGCTTGCCCAACGTCTGTCCCCAGCGGAAAGCCCAGCGTCCCCATATTCCCTTGCGCGGTTTGCTCGTTACCGTCGTAGCCAAAGCCAGTGCCTGCGCTACCGCCTATGGTGAGCCATCCGGCACTGCCGCCCAACTCATCGGTCTGAAATATGTTCCAAGTCAAGTATGAATTGAACGAGTAATAGTTCAGAACGTCCTTGGTGTCGCCAAGGGTTCCGGACATGGCCACAAAGTCGTACGCCTGCCAGATGGCGTAATTGACGCCGTACTGCGCCAACGCGGTCTTCACACTTTGCGCCGCCGCCGACAGCGGGTCGCCGGTCACCAACGCTCCGGCTACGGTGCATGAGTCGCCGTACAGATTCACCGTGGCCAGGTACGGCATCAGGGTGGGCTGCGTCGTGGGCAGCAGCGAAAAGCCGGCCTGCTTCTCAAATGGTCCAACCGGGGCTGGCTCCGGTTCAAGGCCCGGTCGCCCTTGTCGCATCGACTCGTCTGGGTCAGGGGGCGGGGAAACTTGCTGCGCAAGTGGCGCCGTGCACAGTGCCACGCTGGCGGTCAAGAGGTGAGAAATTGGCGCCATGACGGCGATGGATAACACTGATCTACCCGGAACGCTACACGGTGCCGCTGCCCCCGCCTACGCTTCTCATCGTGGCACTTCCAATGAGATTCATCCCATCCGTCATCGCCTTTCTTCTGACCCTTGGGTGCACCGCGCTTCTTGCGTGTGCCCCGCCTGAACCGAGCTCGACTCCCATGACCACCAAGTCCGCAACGCCTACGCAGAGCCAGTCTGGCTATGACATCACGCCTCTCTCACCTGCCGTTGTCAAGGAGCTGGCTGCCAAACTTGATCCGGAGTCGTATCGGGTCACCCAGACTTCGGGCACTGAAGCGGCGTTCTGCGGCAATTTGCTCGACAACAAGAAGCAGGGCACGTACGCCTGTGTGGTGTGCGGTCTGCCATTGTTCTCCAGCGAGCACAAGTTCAACTCTGGCACTGGTTGGCCAAGTTTCTATGCACCCGTTGACCCCGCGCATGTCCGTACCAAGAGTGATGTCTCACACGGAATGATGCGTTCAGAAATCAATTGCGCCCGCTGCAACGCGCATCTCGGGCACGTCTTTGACGATGGTCCCAAGCCAACCGGACAGCGCTACTGTCTCAACTCCGCGTCGCTCAAGTTTTATGAGAAGGGCGCCTTGCCCGCCGACACAATTACTAAGAATCCAACCGGACTTGCTCGCGGCGAAGCGGCCAGTGCATCAGCCCCTGCAACCACCATGACCGCCTACTTTGCAGGCGGATGTTTCTGGGGTGTGGAGCATTGGTTCCAGATTTGCCCCGGGGTCACCACCGCCGTCAGTGGATACATGGGAGGCACCAAGGCCAACCCCACATATAAAGATGTCTGCAACCACGGCACCGGCCACGCCGAGGTGGTCAAGGTTGAGTTTGATCCGTCCAAGGTTTCCTACCGGCAGTTGTTGGAAGGATTCTTCATCATGCATGACTCCACCCAACTTGATCGGCAGGGGCCGGACGTTGGCGATCAGTATCGGTCCGCCATCTTCTGCACCTCGCCTGAACAAGTGTCTGCTGCCAAGGCATACGTTGCGGAACTCGGCGGCGCTAAGAGTTTCGGCGGCAAGTCAATTGTCACGCAGATTGTGGATGGTGGCGGCAAGTTCTACCCCGCCGAGGACTATCACCAGGATTATGTGGAACGCAGCGGACGGCTCTGCCACGGATCGAATCCATGGCCCCAGGTGTTCGGGCAAGCAGCGAAGGGTGCCCCGGCAGCACACTGATTTCTGCGACGTCGGCAACTTCCCGTGGTGGTTCCGGTAGACCTGTGTGACCGTGAATCACTTGGGAGCCATCTTCAGCAGTGTGATAGCAGTGCCAGTAGTGGTGCTCCTCTGTGCCGGTGCGCCATTGCCGGCCGCCGGGATCGCGCCGTTCACGCCGTTCACACCGGTGGACCGCGCGCTGCGGATGCTCAACGCAGTTCCGACTGCAACATCGCTCGGCGCCTGGCATGAACT